>NZ_JAZLLZ010000025.1:0-38504 GCF_045598405.1 Sodaliphilus sp. | reverse complement strand
CTCCCACAGAGACACAGAGGACACGGAGGGGATTTTTTTGATAAACTTTGTTTGATACTTTAATTGTCTCTGTGTCCTCTGTGTCTCTGTGGGAGGGGGGTAAAAAGGGGTTACTGGGCAGCGGTAGTGTCGTTTTGCTCGGCGGGCTGCTTGGTTTTGCCCATGCGTTCGTCATAGATGTAGTTGATGCTCGGAGTGTATCCATCCATCACTACACCCATTGCAGTTACTTCCTGCATTGTGCTGTTGAATGTCTTCTCGTCGAATGCTTTGAGAGTGCCGCAAAGCACGGGGAAGAGGTTGTCGCGGATGTAGGCATCGTAGCGAGTGAGACGACTAGCATAGAACGGTGAGAGTGACTGATAGTAACGTGCATATTGAGCAAAACGCAGAGTCTCCTCCTTGAGCAGCTCGGTACCCTTCTTTTGCAATTCGGGTCGCTCGGCCACACGTCCCAGGAACTGGTAAGCCTCGGCTATCTCAAGACCCATGGTCATTGAGTAAGCGCAAGTTTTAGAGGGCAGTTTCTTGTCCATGAGGTCAAGCACAGTGCTTGCCTTGTCGAAGCGGTCCTTGGCGTAGGCCTTGGGAGCCTTGCCCATGAATGACTTCTCGCCATGCTCGGCAGCGTCGAGAGCCATGACACCTTCGTTGGTGAGGTCATCCACCAGGCTGAGCATAGCTGTGCGGGTGGTAGTGACCATGCGGCGCACAGTCTCGTCGAGGTAGAGCGAGCCAGGCTCGGCAGTGTCAAGTCCGCCCCAGCGGAACTTGGTGGTCACATTGTTGTACATCTTGTCGGTGGCTGTGTGTATGTTCTTATCCTCGAGGTTCAAGAACGGAGTCACCTGGTAGGCCATACCAGTGTTGAGCATGTAGGGGCTCAAACCGAGGTAGAACGACTCGGGTACTGTCATGGCGAAGTAGCACGGACGCTTCCATCCCTGGGCGATGCTCGAAGCGATGAAGTCGAGCGACATCACAGCGCTTGACGACATGCCTTGACCCATGTCCATGAGGTTCATGAGGATGGCTTCTTGTGCCATGTCGCGCTTGCCGGCAGGCACTACCCCAGCCTTGACAGCCTGATCCACGTCGATGGG
This sequence comes from Sodaliphilus sp., assembly GCF_045598405.1. Lineage (NCBI taxonomy): Bacteria > Pseudomonadati > Bacteroidota > Bacteroidia > Bacteroidales > Muribaculaceae > Sodaliphilus > Sodaliphilus sp. Next base: position 37,401 of record NZ_JAZLLZ010000025.1, on the reverse strand, counting down.
GATGGCCACACGAGGATATTTGATCTCGGGCAGGCCGTAACGCTGATTGATAGATGCAGGGCTGTAGAGGTGTTCAAGCGACTTGAGCGCAGGCACAAAGACGGTGTCGGGCTCAATGAAGTAGTTGAACTGGTGCTGGTCGTAGGCAAAGGTGGTCTTGCCGGCCAGCATGGGCAGAGGCTTGCTGTCGTAGGCAGCACGCTGCATCTGACGAATATACCAGTCGGTAGAGAGGTAGCTCAAGTTCACCACGCGCACGTCGGTGCGGTAGTTCTCTACCTCCTGTGCATACCACAAGGGGAATGTATCGTTGTCGCCATTGGTGAAGATGATAGCGTTCTCGTCAAGGCTTGAGAGATAGTTCATGCCGAAGTCACGAGCGGCGTAGCGTCCGCTGCGGTCGTGGTCGTCCCAGGTTTGGCTCACCATCTGCAAGGGCACTGCAAGGCCCACTACGGCAGCAACGGCGGCAAATGCAAGACCCTTCTTTTCATCGGCCTTGCCTGCCTTGCTCTTGCCGAACAATGCAGAGAGGATGCTCCACAATCCAGCAACGCCGAGGCCTATCCAGATGGCAAACGCATAGAACGAGCCGGCGTAGGCATAGTCACGCTCACGAGGCTGGCTGGGAGTCTGGTTGAGGTAAACCACGATAGCCAGGCCGGTCATGAAGAACAGGCAGAACACTACCCAGAACTGCTCGATGCCTCGCTTGTCGCGGAATGCCTGCCACAGCAAGCCCACGATGCCCAGCAGCAACGGCAGCATGAAGAACACGTTGTGGCCCTTGTTGCCCTTGCCCATGTCGTCGGGCAGGAGCGACTGGTCGCCCAGACGCAGATTGTCGATAATGGGGATACCCGAGATCCAGTTGCCATTGGTCACTTCACCCATGCCCTGGATGTCGTTCTGGCGGCCAGAGAAGTTCCACATGAAGTAGCGCCAGTACATGTAGTTGACCTGGTACTCGAGGAACCACCTGAAGTTCTCGGCAAATGTGGGTTTAACCAGTGACTCGGTCCTCATGGGATTGAAGTCTTTATCGACCATTGTCGTTCCCTCTACCATAGTCCCCTGCAAGCCCAGCCATTCCTGGTACTCGCGGGCATGGCCCTCGCTGTGGATGCGGGGGAAGAGCATGTTCTGCTCGGGAACGTACACATAGCTCTCCTTGGGACCAAGGTCACGATAGCTGTCGGGCTCGTCGGGAGAGTTTTTCACCTCCTGGGCATACATTGTGGCGCCCTCGGTCTTATAGGGACGGCCGGTCTCGCCGTTATACACGATCTCGCTCTGGAAAGTGCGTCCGTAGAACAGCGGGCTCTCGCCATACTGCTCGCGGCTCAAGTACTTGGCCAGCTCGAATGTGTTGTTGGGAGAATTCTCGTCGAGAGGAGTGTTAGCGTTAGAGCGGATTAGAATGAGTGCGTAGCATGAGAAACCGATGAAGATGACCAGTATGCTCAACGAGATATTGGCCATGATTCTCAAGTAGTTCTTGGCAAACTTAACAAAGAGCACGATTCCCACGATAGAAACTATGCCCATCAGGAACCACACGCCCATCGATGTGGTGAAGAACACGCCACCCGAGAGGAGAACGCCCATGATGAAAGTCGCAACTGTGAGCATCTTGTTCATGTTCTTGTAAATGCACAAGAGGTTGAGCGCCAGCACTGCGACGAGCAAGAATGCATAGAACAGCGCGCCCGAGTTGAATGACATTCCCAAGCCGTTGACAAACATCAGGTCAAACTTCTGTGCCATCTTCACAAATCCGGGCTCGAGTCCGTAGAGAATCACCAGGATGATGACAAACGACAGCATCAGCGTAATCAGCGAGCCCCACACATTGGTGTTCTTGCACTTGCGGTAATAGAACACCAGCGCGATAGCGGGAATACACAGCAGGTTGAGCAGGTGCACACCCAGCGACAGACCCATCACATAAGCAATGAGAATGAGCCAGCGGTCGCTATCGGGCTCGTCGGCACGGTTTTCCCACTTGAGGGCAAGCCAGAACACCAGCGCAGTGCAGAATGATGAAAAAGCATAAACCTCGGCCTCTACGGCAGAGAACCAGAATGTGTCGCTCCATGTGTAGGCCAGCGCAGCAGCCGCGCCGCTACCCATGACCACAAGGTACTGGGCAAGAGACATGCCCTCGGTCTCACCGTCCTTAACTACCAGCTTCTTCACCAGGTGAGTAGTGGTCCAGAACAGCAGCAGGATGGTAGCAGCACTGAAGAATGCCGACATCGTGTTGACGCAGTAAGACACCTTGGTGATGTCACCGCCGGCAAAGTTGGCAAAGAAACGTGCCGCAAGGATGAAGATAGGGTTGCCAGGCGGGTGGCCTATCTCGCTCTTAAATCCTTGTGCAATAAACTCGGGGCAATCCCAAAAACTTGCTGTGGGCTCAAGCGTGAGCATGTAGGTGACCATAGCCACTGCAAACATGAGCCAACCCAGCGTGTTGTTGATAATGTTGTACTTTTTCATTTATATAACGTTATAATTTTTTGGCGCTATTTGTGTAATAACTCACAAAGTTACTGCAAATCTTTGAAACAACACTTATATTTAGCATTAATTAATAGAAAAATGCAAAACAGGTAACTACTCGGCAATGGAATTTTGCAGAGTCCCCGCGCGGATCTCACTGAACTCACTGATTTAATAATAACTGAAAGAAATTAAAATAATTAGAATAATTTCTTATTCCGTTAAATCAGAGCAATCTGTTGTAACTATACTACAATAGATTTTTTTGCAGATTCCCCGCGCGGATTTCATGAATCTCGAAGATATTATAATTAATCTCTGCGTCCTCTATGCCTCTGTGGGAGCCCGTTTTTTCGTCTTTCGTCATTCGTTTTTCGTTTTTTCACCATTCGTTTTTCGTCATTCGTGAAAAAATCGTACCTTTGTGGGATAAACCAAAGCGAAACTATGAAACGAGCATTATTTTCGATATTGTTGAGCGTGCTGTGTGCCGTGGCAGGAATTGCTGCCGACGAAGGCGCCCAGGCCACGTTCAAGAATCGCAGCCACGACTTCGGCGTGATCAAGGAAGACGGCGGCCCGGTGTCGCACGTGTTTGAGTTTACCAACACTGGCGACAAACCGCTCATCATCGTTGAGGCAACGGCTTCGTGCGGATGCACACGCCCCGAGTACACCACCAAGCCCATCAAGCCGGGCAAGAAAGGGAAAATCAAGGTGACCTACAGTCCGCTGGGCCGCCCGGGGGCTTTCCGCAAGACAGTGAAAGTGAAGACCAACGGCAAAGAACCGCGCACCACCCTCATCATCGAGGGAACCGCGACTCCGGCCAAGAAGAAATAAAAGGGCTAGAACGGATGAGCAGGTGGCTGACATCGGTGATACTGGCTTGGTGCTGCGCCATGAGCGCGTGGTGCCAGGGCGAGGTCCACTGGCTGGAGCATGAACACGACTTCGGCACCTTCAACGAGAAGGACGGCAAGGTGTCGTGCACAATGCGCATGGTCAACACTGGCGACTCAGCGATGATAATCGTCCGTGTGCAATCGACCTGCGGATGCACCGCCACCGAGTACACCACGACGACCATCAACCCTGGCGACACAGCCACGGTGACTCTCACCTATAACCCTGCCAACCGCCCGGGGCAGTTCAGTAAAGACGTGTTTGTCTATACCACCGGCTCGCCACGACGCAGCCAGCTCACCATCACAGGTAAGGTGATAGGGGCACCTGTCACCATCGACCAGCAGTACCCGGTGAGGTCTGGCGGCCTGCGACTCGAAGTGGAGAATGTGCCGCTGGGCGAGATGTACCGCGGAGCGACCCGCAATGCCTACATCAACGCCTACAACGCCTCACTCGACACCCTGGTGGTGACCACCGACGGCAACCTGCCGCACGTGCAGCTCACCGCTTCGCCTGTCACCGTGCCCCCTGGCGAGGCCAGCGCCATCGTGGTGCACTACGACACGCGTCAGGCACCGCTGTGGGGATTCAACGAGGACACACTCATCGTGATGAGCGAACCCGTGCACGACTCGTCCTCGGCAATAGCCGGCATTGCAAGGGTGTATGTGATGGCACAGGTGATGGAGGACATGAGCAAGCTCACTCCCGAGCAACGCAGCAAGGCGCCCGAACTGGTGCTCGACACCGACAAGGTCATCTTCGAAAGCATGCAGCCCGGCAGCATCGCGCAGGGAACCATCACGCTGGCCAACAAAGGCAAGGCGACGCTCAACGTGCGCAGGCTGTGGTGCCCCGACAAGGCCGTGACCATCGGCAATGCCCCCACACGCATCAAGAAAGGCAAACGGGCAGTGGCGACGATCAGCGTTGACCCTGCTATGGTTGAGGGCGGCGTGCTCAACACCACGCTCACCATCATCACCGACGACCCCCGCAACCCGCGCTCATCGATAAGGCTCGTGGGCATGGTAGCAAAGAAATAAAAGAAACAATCTAGTTAGCCTAGATAGCCTAGATAGCTTATTAAAGAAAACAACGATATGAACGACAACGAAATGAATATTAACAACCCCGATGTTGCCCACTGCGACCACGCTGAATTTGCCAACTGCGACCATCATCCCGAGAACGACTATGCCGGCCTCCAGGTGAACGCCGGCATCGAGCAGCCTCCCATGGTGAACCCATATCTCAAACGCAAGCGCCGCCCGCAGCTGAGCGTCAACGACTATGTTGAAGGCATACGCAAGGGCAACCCCGCCGTGTTGGGACAGGCAGTGACTCTGGTCGAGAGCCTCATGCCCGAGCACCAGATGATAGCCCAGGAGGTCATCACCAAGTGCCTTCCCTACACGGGCAACAGCCGCCGCATAGGCATCACCGGCGTCCCCGGGGCAGGCAAGAGCACCTCGATCGACGTCTTCGGCATGCACGTGCTCAACCGTGGCGGCAAACTCGCTGTGCTGGCCATCGACCCCAGCAGCGAGCGCAGCAAGGGCTCCATCCTGGGCGACAAGACACGCATGGAGAAACTCTCGGTGCAGAACGACGTGTTCATTCGTCCCAGCCCCTCGGCTGGCAGCCTGGGTGGCGTGGCACGCAAGACACGCGAGACCATCGTGCTGTGCGAAGCGGCAGGATATGACAACATCTTTGTCGAGACCGTGGGTGTGGGCCAGAGCGAGACTGCCGTCCACTCGATGGTCGACTACTTCCTGCTCATCCAGCTGGCTGGCACCGGCGACGAGCTGCAAGGCATCAAGCGCGGCATCATGGAGATGGCCGACGGCATCGTCATCAACAAGTGCGATGGCGACAACGTGGACCGCGCCAACCTGGCCGCAGCACAGTTCCGCAATGCGCTGCACCTGTTCCCCCTGCCGCCCAGCGGGTTCCTCCCCGAGGTCGTGACCTACTCGGGCTACTACGAGCTCAACATCGACAAGGTGTGGGACATGATTGACCGCTACTTCGACCACGTGCGCAAGACAGGCTTCTTCGAGGAGAAACGCCGTGAGCAGGAAAAATACTGGATGTTTGAGACCATCAACGAGCAACTCAAAGCACGCTTCTACAGCGACCCCGAGGTGGAACGCATGCTCGAGATGAAAGAGCAGATGGTGCTCGCCAACGCCCAGTCATCGTTTGTCGCAGCAACCGATGTGCTTGAGTTTTATTACAACAAGAACAAGATAAACCTTTAAATTAACTCTTATGAGCGAATACACCTACAAGCACCCCCACCCTGCCATTACCACCGACTGCGTCGTGTTTGGCTATGACGGAGTGAAACTGAACGTGCTGCTCATCGAGCGCGGCGGCGAACCGTTCAAGGGCGCATGGGCTTTTCCCGGAGGTTTCCTCAACATCGACGAGGACGCCCCCGACGGCGCGCGACGCGAGCTGGCCGAGGAAACAGGCCTGCACATCGAGCACATCGAGCAGCTGGGAGCATTCACAGCACCCCACCGCGACCCGCGCGAGCGAGTGATCTCGATAGCCTACTTCACACTAGTGCGCACCAGCGACGTGCAAGCCGGCGACGATGCCGCCAGCGCCCAGTGGTTCCCGCTCAACAAGTTGCCCGACCTGGCATTTGACCACAAACTTATCTACGAGAAAGCGCTCGAGCGACTGTCACACTTCATCAAGCTGCGCACAGGCGAGTTTGTCAGCGCCGATTTCTCCTATGAGGAAATGGACGCCATCTACTATGCAACCCTCACCCGCTGATGGTTCCCGCTATACCATATCTGCTTGACCGTTACGAGCACTTCAATGCGCTCATCTTCAAAGGGGAGTTGCCGGCTGTGTCCATCGTGCTGTCGCGTGCAAGGACATTCCTGGGCAAGTGTGAGTACAAGGGACGCATCAATGCGCAGGGGCAGGAGGAGTTCTTCGACTTCGTCATTCGCATAAGCGTGGCATACGACATGAGTGAGGATCAGCTCGACGATGTCCTCATCCACGAGATGATTCACTACTGCATTGCAGTGAACCAGTTGCGCGACACATCGCCACACGGCAAGATATTCAGGCAACTCATGGCCACCATCAACGAGCGCTTCGGGCGACACATCACCATCTCAAACAACCAGCCCGTGGCCAAGGCACCCGTCCAGCGCAAAAGCTGGCACGTGGTGGCAGTGGTGCAGATGACCGACGGCAAGACAGGCATCAAAGTGTTGCCACGCATCACCAACCGCATCACCGATTACTACAACGGAGTGATGTCCAGTTCTCTGGCCAAGAGCGTCAAGTTCTACATGAGCAACGACCCGTTCTTCAACCGCTACCCCAACTCGGGCGCGCTCAAGATCTACCACGTGGACCCCGACGAACTCGCCGCCCACCTCCACGGCTCACACGACGTGCTATGCGACCCCGACGGCAACAACGTGCGTGTCTCCCCCACAGTAAACAAATAGGGAAACAACAACATTTTCACCAAAACTAGATAAAAGGGACGGTTCTTTTTATCTAGTTTTTTTGCATTTTGTCGCTTTAGACGCTCAAAACTAGATAAAAAGATCCGTCCCTTCTATCTATTCTTTCCACCTTATACCCGCTTGATTTACTCCGAGAGTTCCGAACAGTTATAGGACTTTGTCTTGTTATGCAGACTCATCCACTCTCATAAGCCTTGGCATCAAGTTTCTGTACGTCGGGCCAGATGTTTGCCTACGGCTTCCTTCAGATTCCACCTCGCAGTGGACACCCTTGCCTTCGGCTGTAGCCTTCCCACTGTTAGGGCGGCTTGGGGACTTGCACCCGTTAGAATACGTTCGTGCTGGGCGAACATAAACGACCATGCACCGACAAAAGATGCATGGTCGTTAAGAGAGTTTACCATTTTATTACCCTAAGGGTAATGGTATTCAAATAGTAATTTACTTGTTTGTGTTGAATGAAATCGTAACATTAGTAAAAAGGTTGTTTTCATCAAACAAGGAGATTGACACAACACCTTCGATTACGGAAATTTCAAAGGGTGTAATAATGTCTTCGTCTGCGACATACATGCGTCCTTGTTTGAGTACAAAGTCTGCATCTTCAGGGAATTTGCCATTCTTTATGCGAACTTGATACTCTTCATCAAAGTCTCCTCTGTTAGCAATTGTAACAGTACCTTTTTGAGGATTGAAGCTAAATGAGTAGTTACCTATTTGCATTTTTTGTATGGAAGTTGACAATGCTACATCTGAATGCTGTGAAGGAACTTTTTGGACCTTTTCTTCAACAGTAACCTTATTTTCTTCCATCTTCGGTTCTTCTTTTTCCTCGGCAATTTCTATCTTGCCACTTACGTCCTTGCTTACTGACAAGTAGTGTTTGAACAATGACTCCCAGTCCGCAATACTAAGTTCAGGCTTCAAGGGGAACTTTTCTGTAAGCGAAATGCCAAATTTCTCTCGTTTTGTCAATGCTTCGCTGCGATATTCTTCGGCCTTGTCATTGTTATCAATCAAATCGTCAGCCTGACGCTCCTTACATTGTACCCAACGTTTTTGCATTGCAAGTTGGTAACTCTTGTCATCCGATTGCTTTTGTGCCCATTCGTAATACGCCAATGCATCCACGAAACGTCCTTTTTCTTCAAAAATCTTACCAAGTTCGGTATAAACGATTATACCAACTGATTTGCGAGAATAACGCTTATAGTTCCTGTCGCAATAATCGCGTACTTTCATCGCCTTAAGAGAGCGTATCAACAGGTCTATTGAATTTTCACTCCTCATCTTCTTTACATCATCGATGGCGTCGAAGAGAAGTTTTGCCTCCGCATCAACATATTTCACTGCAGGACGTTCCCAATCTTGTAAATCAGAATAACGAAGTTCAATTAATGATTTGATAACATCTTCGTTAAAAATAATGTTGCAAGAACTCATGTCGCGCAACAAAGCGATATTATCTTCTCTATTTCCTACGCGCAACAAGGTAGGCAAAAAGCCAAATAACAGTTCTGGTTCGTTTTTGCTATAACGCAAAGCATTACCAACGATTAGACGTTGACTAATAGGCAGCTCGATTTTTTTATTAGCCTTATACTCGTCAATGATATTTTTGCGCCAATTCGGGTCTTTTGTTCCCTCATAATATTCCAATTTATTTGGATATTTCGTAATTTTAAGCATCGCTGAATAATATTCGCTGGGTCTCTTGTCCTTTGGAATGGTTTCCCAAATTTCAGCTGCCATAGCAAATTCATCAAAGTCATATGCAAAACGAGCCAGTCTTGAAACATCAAGATCAAAATCCAAAGCATTTAGCTTCTGACAATATTCGGCGATGATTGGTATTGCCTTAAGCCCATCTGATTTGCCTTTCTCTAATTTGTTCAAGTAAAGGTTTGCAACATACTGCCATGCATAACGACATGCCAGTTCATCTTGATTCTGCCGAATCTCCTGCAAGATTGACGCAAGAGCTAGCTTACAGTCATTAAGGGATGGTTTGTTCGAACGAACACAAACATTTACCTTAACACTATGTGAATAGTCTTTAAGATGAGCTATCTGAGAAATAACATCCAAACTTGGGTTGCTATTTAGCTCCTTCCAGAAATACTCAATTGCATTTTCATATTCACCTGCAACCTTATACATCTCGGCTGCTTGGAGATAGTTGTCTTCAAAGACATAAGCTTTTGCTTTACATCTTGCCTCACCCGTTTTGTCACCTTTACTCTTGTAAAGTGCTGCCGTTTGCCTCATCATCCTTGGATCTTGCAGAGCATTTGCCCTACTTTCCATGTCATTGAGATGCTCATCCGAACGCATATAATTCAAGTTCTCGTCATCGATGTCAATTCCCTCAACATATTCAATCCATCCAAGATCATTTTCATTCCAACTTTGACGCTGTGCATTAGAAAGACTTCCTATCATTTTGTCACGTAAAGTTGTTATATCACGTTCCAACGATGTATCATCTGCCTGGTTAAATGCAAAAGCCCAGAAAGATTTTTTTGTAACATCATCAAGAATATAAAGGTTCGAACTTGCACGGGTTACCGCAACATAGGCATTACTAACCTGATATTTAAGTGCAATGTCTTTTACCAAATCGGTTTGCGGGTTATCGAACCAAGACAACAAGTTGGTAATACTTAAGTTTGAATTAACTCCATTAGTATCAAATCCAAATATCGCTACGTTAGGATATTCCAATCCCTTGGCTTGAGTCGGGTTAAGGATTGTAATGTCATTGGGGACACCATTATCAAAGGTTATCATATCTTTCAGCGAAGAGTTACTGATAAAGTCTTCAACAGATTCTCCATCATCAGAGGGAACGATAAGAACAACCTTCTTCTCTTTTAATTTCTCAAATACAAGTTTGTCCGATGGAGAAATACAATAAACCGCGTTACCTTCATTAGAGAAATGAGGTTTTTGAGGCGTAGATTCCTCTTTAAATCTAGACGCTCGCAACAACTGGATACGATTAGCTAAACGAACAACTTGCTTTGTTGATCGAAAATTTTCTGACAATTCAATTGGACTTGGAATCAAGCCCTTGGTTTTAGGAACGCCAGTTAATGCACAAAGCCTTTCAGTAAAGTAACTACTTAATAGTTCCCAACTAAAGCCTGTGGGGTTAAGTGTCTGAAATTCATCTCCTGCAAAAACAAAGGGGAGTTTGTTGAAATCATTTATGTCAATTCTTCTGTGTGCAAATGAAGAAGATTCAAGAATGAAATCAATTTCAATTCGGGTAAAGTCCTGAGACTCATCACAGAATACAGCAGAGAACTGTTCGTCAACACAATCGTTTTCTAGACAGTATCTTACAAGGTCTTGGTCATCCCAATATCCATCAAGTTTTGAGTACCACTTTTCCCACACGACATTGTAAATGTCTTCAAAAGTGTCCTGAGTGACAGATTGGTTTTTCTCGCCAATCAAAGCATAATCTTGCGGAGTACAATATGTTTCTGTGTCCCATCCTTTGATATATGTGCGTATAACATGCCAGCTTATACTTGGACCATATTTTTTAGCAGCATCTTTAGTTTTTCCGAATTGTTTGTTCCATAGTTTGTTGAACAATGGGAAGGACACATACTTGTCTTTTGTGAATTTTTCTGCGACAGTACCAGGGTATTTACTTTCGATACAATCACAAAGCAAATCCTTAAAGACATAAAATTTGTCATTAAAAGAAGGAAGTATATCAGACTTGTAGTTTAAATTAAGACCTTCAATGACTTTGATATAGGCGGAATTTTTTTCAAACAAGGTCTTGCACAATTTCTTTGCATCATCGATAAGATTCGAGCTATAAGAGAGGTAAACCGGTTTCTTTAGTTCACCGTCTAAAATATCTTTGTTGCGATGATATGATAAAATTTCTTCTGCAAATACGTATTGCAGAATCGTTGATTTACCACTACCTGCTCGTCCTGTCAAAAACAACGGAAATTCAAACCCATTTTGAACTATTTCAATTTGTTGGCTTGAAAGAACCATGTTGCTTTTTGAATCCTTCTCCATTACTCGCCAGACATCTTTGTCCTCCAAAAATTCGAATGGATAACCGCGTTGAAAATCTTCCGGAATATCAACCCCGTCAGTAAATGCGGCATAGTCGTCATTCTCCGTTTTATCAACTAAACGACACAGAATCCAATTATCATCTTGAGTGTGATATACCAATATTGCATAATTCTTGAAAGGAATATGATACCACCCCTCTTCTGCCTCAATATTTTCTACAATAAACTCCTCAAGTTTTGATGCGGCATTAGAGAAATCCTCAAAATCCACAGAACTTACATCACGAATCCATTCCTTTGTCTCATAGATAATATCTTTAAACAACTCGTGATTGGGTTTGACAGAGTTTCCTGAGATAAAACTTATTTCATTTGCGCTTAATGTTGGTTTGTTTACAATAAGCTCAGGCTTATTAAGTTTTTCTTTTGCCTTTGCAAAGTAATCGCTCCAATCAACACAATCTAAACCTGTAAGATTATCACGCTCTTTTTCTGGACAATTTTCCAACTTGAATCTATCATAATCGGCCTCTCCTCTTAAAAAACACGCAAGGCAACATAAATACGCATTTCAATCCCATCAACAGTAAAAGTTTTGTTTGACAGAATAATACGCAAGTTGTTTCGGACAATTTTAATATAATTGCCAGGGAACCTACGATACTCAGATTTGTTTCCATGTGAGTACCCATCTAAAGAAGCTTTCTCTTGCCATTTCTCAAATGACTTGAGTACAGAGCGTCTCTTTGCTTCTTCCAAGAATTGATCAGTTGTAAAGACAAAATTCTTAGTCATACCACGATATTTTTTACATGCTTCTTTAGCTCGTGTTGGTTGACCTTTACCAGTGAAGACCTAAAAGCATATAATCAAGCAAGTTAGTGTATTTCATAAAGTCATTAGATCATTTACACGAATGAGAACACCGCCCACCTTTTGCAAAGATAATCAAAAAGCCCTAATATCTTTTTCGCAAACAACAAAAGTTATTCACAAAGTATCAGTTTTTAAAAAAACCTTTCACAAGATTTGTAGCAATAATCATGCCAAAATCCATTTATTTTGCCTGTTACTATATATCAGCTTAAATATGCGAGGGTAAGAGTTTCGTTGTAGGAGGACTCGTACAGCCAATGAGAGTGACAAAGGCATTAGTACCATCGGTGTAGTATTCACCTCGGATTTCGCTTGCTTATTGTCTCCTTTATTTAACGTAAGTTCGATGAATTTAAGTGTTTGATTATTTGGAAAATAGCGGAATTTTTTGTGATTTAGTAGTGCAAAAAAAATCAAAAACAAAAATATTCCGCTATGTTCACTGATGACAAAATTACTGAAATTTTCGTAATGTGCGATGAATTCTGCCAAAAATTTGATGAGTCCTTCAAAAAACTTCACTTGAGGCTCCAAATCCCGGCAAGCGCAAGTATTACCGTGCCCCCAGGATGTGCGACTCGGAGGTCATGACCATTCTGATCCTGTTCCACAAATCAGGCTACAGGTGCCTGAAGCATTATTACCTCAACCACATATGCACCGATGCCGAGATGCGCAAGCGTTTCCCTAAGACTATGTCTTACAACCGTTTTGTTGAACTACAAAAGGTTGCCGTGTTAAAGCTGATTGCATTTGTCAAACTGATCCTGATGGGCAAATGCACGGGAATAAGTATCATTGACAGCACACCGCTGCGTGTGTGCAGGAACCAGAGGATATTGCAGCACAGGGTCTTCAAGGGGATTGCCCAGCGCGGCAAATGCTCCATGGGCTGGTTCTTCGGGTTCAAGCTGCATGTGGTGTGCAACGAAATGGGCGAGATAATCAACTTTATGTTCACTCCTGGCAATGTGGACGACAAGGAACCGCTGCACATGGAGCAGTTCACAAAGGATATTTTCGGCAAACTCGTCGGCGACAGGGGGTATAGATAAAAGGGACGGTTCTTTTTATCTAGTTTTGCCAGTGTTTGTGCGATTTATCGGAATTTAAAAGAGATAAATCTGCATTTTATCGGAATTTATGACTTTAAAATCTGCATTTTATCGGAATTTGATTATCTTTGCAACCAGTAAATGAACATTTTATGGTTAACGAACAAATAATACTCCAGGTTCTTGCCGAGCAAAAGAATGACAAGCGTTCCTTGTGCAGCTGCTTGTGAAGCATTCCTTTAAGAGCAAGAATCGCTTGCGTGGCCCCAAGGCATATATAATCGACCCGGGGTTGCATAACAACCGTGAAAACTCTATGGCTGCCAAGGCCATAGGCTGGCGACTCGAGAACATTGTGTATATAGAACTGCTCCGGCGGTGTGCCAATGACTTCCTAGACATTTATTTCTATAAACCCAGTTCAAGGGAAAAGGAAGTGGATTTTGTGATTTGTGACAGAAACAAGGCCACACAGCTTGTCCAAGTCGCTTATGACATAAGTTCAGAGAAAACATTCAAGCGCGAAACGTCGGCCCTTGTAACCGCTTCGGAGGCGCTAAATTGCGATAATCTTTTTCTGATAGCCTTCACTGAGACTCGCAACGTAGAAGTTGCCGGCAAGACAATACATATCATGTCGGCCCTTGACTGGCTATTAAAAAAATAGACTATCTGCGGCTTGTATTGACAAACAAAACGACATGTAATGAAAAAAAATTTGTATCTTTGCACCTAGACAATCCTGTTTGAAAAACCAAATATTGAAATCTTATGAAGGATATTGAACGTATTAGAGTGAATTATACTGCCGATCCGCGTCGTTATGAGGGGGTTACGCCTACTCGTCGCATGGGCAGCAGTGGTCTTGTCATGCCCGAGATGTCGCTGGGTTTCTGGTGGAACTTTGGTGCTTACAACACCTATGGCGACTCGCTCGACAAGATGATGTATGCCTTTGACCACGGCATTTTCTGCTTTGACCTCGCCAACAACTACGGTCCTCCCTTTGGCGCTGCCGAGGAGACCTTCGGCCGGATGATGAAGCAGTGTTTCATGCCCCACCGCCGCGAGATGATCATCACCAGCAAGGCGGGCTATGACATGTGGCCTGGCCCCAATGGCTCTGGCTCGTCGCGCAAGATGCTCATGGGCAGCCTCGACGAGAGTCTGCAACGCATGGGCCTGGACTATGTCGATATCTTCTACTCTCACCGCTACGACGGCGTGACTCCCATTGAGGAGACTATGCAGGCGCTGGTTGACATCGTGCGTGCCGGCAAGGCGCTCTACGTGGGACTGAGCAACTATCCCGTTGAGAAGCTCGCGCAGTGTGTCGAGTATCTCGAGGCGCGCGATGTGCACCCCGTGATTTACCAGGGCAAGTACAACATGCTGTGCCGTGAGCCCGAGGACGGCCACTTGCAGTATTGCAAGGAGCATGGCATGGCGTTCACCGCGTTCTCGCCCATCATGAAGGGTCTGCTCACCGATAAGTATCTGCACGGCATTCCCGCCGACTCTCGCGCTGCGCTGGGCAACGCCGTGAGCAAGGCCGATGTAGATGCTATCCACGACAAGATTGTGAAGCTCAACGACTTGGCACAGCAGCGCGGCAACACGCTGGCTCAGATGGCAACGGCATGGCTGCTGCGCCGCGACGAGGTGACATCGGTCATCGTGGGTCCCCGCACCGTGGATCAGCTCAAGGACAGCCTCACCGCACTGCACGTGGCTCCTTTCACCCAGGAAGAGCTGACACTCATCGACAACATCCTTGCCGAATGAATTTGCCGTAACTATAGGAGCAATGGGTAATCTCACGCAGATAATAATTTTTCAACTTTTGCTGAAACCATCTGAATTTAACTGATTTGCTCCAATTAGCGTCCTGCTGGACGCATTTTTGCGGTTTACCTATACCCCCACCGCCACTTCGTTTCGGCGGTGGGGGTTATTTAGATATTGTCCTACCGGACAACAAATTAGCATCATTTATTATAAAAGCTAAAGTTGAATCTATAACATGGCTACCGGCTTGTTCCTTAACAACAAGAACACCTGCGACGGCGGCATGCCCACGATGTGGACACTCACCCGCAATGCCGAGACCAACACATGGACAATCACCAACAATGACAAGGCAGTGGGTGTGAACCTGATCATCCCCTCAGCATCAATCACAATTCCTATTCCCATCCTGGGCGACCAGACCCTTGGCGGATACTCGTCGAACGTGCCCGATAGCGTTGCTGTGGTGTCGAATGCTGCCGAAGCATCTCAATTCACCATTCAAGGCACAGCCGATGGCTATACCATCGCGAACACAACCGAATGGGAATACTTCAACTTTGCCGACATCAATCTGTCGAATATCATGAACCTGATAAGCAATGGCGGATTCCCTGCGTCTTACACCTCATACCTCTATACAGGCGAACCTGTGGATGGTGCGAGCGCACTCCTTGCCGGCGAGTACCCGTCGATGTATAACGCCCGCTGGAAGTTCGTTTCCCGCGAGGAATATGAGCAGACCGTTGCTTATCGCAATCAGGTGATAGAGGCCCTCAAGAAGACCCTAGCCGAGAGCCAGGAGTCAATCAAGGGCATCCAGAACTCTGCGTTGCGCAAAGGTATAGCAAACGCTATGATGGCCAAGGCCGCAGTGCTCAATGGCATTGTGCAGACCCCCATTGTCAACTGGTTTATCACTCCCGCTACAAGCGAGCTGGTGAAGGCAATCGATGAGTGTGAGGCTGCTGTAGAGTATGCAAAGATCAACAGCATGTATTATGTTGCTTGCAAGGAAGGCATTAACAACATGTCAAACCTGAGCAGCGGCGTGTTTGTCAAGGGTATTGTTCTTGCCGCCAACACCGAGCTTGAACTGTGCTTATCGACCACAGCAATGGATGCAGCGATGCTCGCCCTGCGTGCAGGCGCTATCCTGTATGCCCAGACCGTAGAAACATGGGCTATGGGCCAGGACTTCACCGGATTCGTTGGTAACAACTCATTCTCTACCGGAGGCATTGACAAGTGGCTGCCACTCAGTGCTCAGCAGCTTGCCGGACTAGTTCCCGCGATTAAGGATATCATGGACAAGCTGCCCATCACTGCCGAGCCTTCGGCAACAGTAGTAGATGGACATCTGGAGTCTAACTCCGCTGTAATGCAAGCAGTAGTAGCTCTGCCCGAGGGCCGTTACCGTCTCTCGGCACAGATGGCAACAAGCGCGCTCAACGATGCTAGCCTCTATGCCCTCATTGTTGATGGCAGCGACTTGATTGACAATATCAAGGACGTTGCAAGCAGTCTGGACCTGTCGTTTGAAGACGTGTTCAAACTTGCCGAGGCAATTATCAAAGGCGGCTCGATAACCGACATCATCAAGGAAGTGAGCGGAAGCATCAACATTGATGCTGACACCCTCATGAAGATCGTTGCCGATGCAATTCAGGGCAATGCCAAGAAGGTTAATGTGAACGCCGTTAAGGGCGAGGGCGCCGACAAGTTTGTGGAGAACAACCTTGAGTTTGAGATTGATAACAGGGCAATCTTGCTGATAGGTACAAGCGCGCAGCTCTCACTGGCATCGGACATCATCCCCGGTGGCTTGTTTGACGGCCTAACAGCCCTTCTGGGTACAGCCAGCTACAAGGCCGATGACGTGCGTCTCACCTACGTGAGAAATCTGTGGGACGTTAACCTGGACGGTAGCCTTGATGTTGTCGATGTGACCGACGTGCTCAATGTGGTTCTAGGCGTTGACGATGCAAACAAGTATGAAGGCCGTGCCGACGTGAACAAGAACAACAAAATTGACGTTGACGATGTCAATATATTAATTAACAAGGTTTTGCGTAAATAATAGACACTACGGTAATAATCGTGAAATCACGGGTCGCTATCTCCCCGAAACAGGTGAGGATGGCGGCCTTTTTTCTGAATTACATCTTGTGCATAAAACGTGCACTGGTGTGTTAACAAAAGGGTATGTGTGTTAATTTTAGTTTTAGGGACGCATTTTGTGGGTTGTTTATAGGGGTTATGGATAAAAGATGTTGTAAATTTGCGAAAAAATTAACTTCAGTATGCGTGAAATGTGCATATTTAAGTACATTTACATTCGCCGAGATACATAATAACAAACCAAATAAAACTAAAAAATGAGCAGTCCTGTAATAAACGTGATAGGGGAGAGCAGTTCGACTCGCACCGAATGGACCCTAGTTGAAGGGGAGAACGTGCTTGAGCATGCTTTCACCGAAGGACTAAATCCGTTTTTCCATTCTCGTCGTGAGATAAGCCATAGCATACGCTTGGAATTGCCCGAAGCATTTTTCAAGCGCCGCTGGAACCATGTGTACTATTATGGCGCTGGCTGCTCAAGTCCCGAGAAGAACAAGATAGTGGAGGCATCGCTTGTGGCCCAGTTCAAGACCCCGGTTACCGTGGAGAGCGACTTGCTGGGTGCGGCACGCGGATTGCTCGTGCACGAGCCAGGATTGGCGTGCATCCTGGGCACTGGTTCAAACTCGTGTTTCTATGACGGTCAGAACGTGGTTAAAAACGTGCGTTCGCTTGGTTTTATCCTGGGTGACGAGGGCAGCGGTTCCGCTCTGGGCCGCTTGTTCCTGGGCGATGCTCTCAAGAATGTGGCGCCGCGCGAGTTGATCGATGGTTTCTTTGAGGAATTCAAGGTGACGCCCGACGATATCATGGATGCCGTGTATAATAACCCCTCGGCCAACCGTAACCTGCGCGAGTACTCGTTCTTCTTGAGCCATCATCTTGATAATGATTATGTTCACTCGCTCATTTTCAACGAGTTTAACCGTTTCTTTGAGCGCAATGTGTGCCAGTATGACTACAAGGGATATCCGTTGTGTTTTGTAGGGTCGGTTGCTACGACATACAGTAACATCCTGCTCGATGTGGCAGCGCGTCATGGCATCACAGTGCGCAAGATAATACGCAGCAGCATGCCAGGACTGGTTACCTATCATGCCACTGCGAAATAATCGATGCGTGTCGCGCTTGATTAGCTTTTCTTGATGTAAATGTATTTTGGGTAGCGTCCCAGCACAAAGAGGGTGACCGGGCAAAGCCATATTTCACGCTCAAAATCATTTAGACCTGTCACAAAGTAGGTGCTGCCTCCAGTGAGCGTGTGTTCGCGTTGCTCCAGGCATGCATATCCGGGGTGATCTTCACGCTTGTTTGCCGGAATCACTTTGATGTTAGAGACCTTGTCGTCGTCGCTCAAGAAAGCGCAAAGTTTGTCGGCGCCAGCTACCATCATCAGGTTGTGGTGCTCAAAAGGCCATCCTGGAAAATCTACATACCAGTTGCCGTCATCCTCATGATTGAATGTGAGGCTATACTCTTTTTTCTTACCAAACACTGATGATGCAAAGATGCCTGCTCCGCTCGCTAAGTCTTTAATTGTGTAGTTCATAATTTCTAATTTTTAGTTGTTATAACCGTGTAAATATTACACAAGTTCTTGTGCAACCATCATGCCGCACGCTGTTTTCTTGTGTAAATATGACACAATTACATGTCACATGACAGACTTGTGCGCATGCTGTCAGTAATTTTAAAAATGTGTAGTTAAATATTAAATAATGTTTAATAGAGAAAAATGGTTGCCGAAATGCTTTATCAATTGAAATGTTTGTAGTATTTTTGTATTGAGTTATGCTGTGTCCGCTTGTGTTGTGCGGTTGCGGGCGTGCATTTATAATTTTGATAAACTATAAAACTAAATATGAATAAATCGATTACGAAGGCAACGGTAGCAGTTGCGATGCTCATGGCGGGTGCTTCAAGCGCACAAGCCCAGGAACTCTCGGCCGGTCAGTTGGAGAATATCCAGAAGGTGGTTAAGGAGTGTTTGCCCGAGCACATGGTGATAGGTAATTTGAAAGCAAACGAGGTGACTCTGAACGGAGACACCGTGGTGGTGAACCTGAGTGAGAACTTCGGTGACCTGCCATTCACGCAGAGTTCGGTGGAGCAGTTGCGTGACGATGTGAGGAACGCAATGGGCACCCCCTATGCGGGCTATAAGGTGAAACTGCTCATTGACGGCAGCGACATCAACAATTACTTCTCATCGTTTGAGCCTGCCTACAAGCGCAGCCATGCGCCGTTTGTCTCGGTTGTGGATCCTAACCGTCATTACAAGAAAGCCCTTGATGGCAACATCATAGCGTTGTGGCCTAGCCATGGCTGGTATTTCGAGCCCAAGCTGAACCGCTGGGAGTGGCAGCGTGCCCGCATGTTCCAGACTGTTGAGGACATGTACACTCACAGTTATGTGCTGCCGTATCTCATTCCCATGCTGGAGAATGCCGGAGCCTATGTGTGGGATGCACGCGAGCGCGACACGCACAACATAGGAGCCGTGGTCGATAACGACGGCGGTGTGGCACAGAGCACCTACCGCGAGGTGACTGGCGACAAGAAATGGAGTGCCGGCAACCAGGCAGGTTTCGCTTATGCCCGCGCCGAATACAAGGACTTTGAGAATCCGTTTGCCGAGGGAACCTATCGCCAGGTAGAGGTTGCCAAGGATAAGAAGAAACTCTCGACAGCGCATTGGGACGTTGACATGCCCGAGGCTGGCGAGTATGCAGTATATATCAGTTACAAGACGCTGGAGAAAAGCGTCAAGGACGCCCACTACACAGTGAACAGCATGGCAGGCGCCAAGCAGTTTGTCGTGGACCAGACCATGGCCGGCGGCGTGTGGGTTTACATCGGCACATTCCCCTTGCAGAAGGGAATGAACAAAGACCTCGTGGTGCTTAACAACTTGAGCGACAGCAAGGACGGTGTCATCACTGCCGATGCAGTGCGCGTGGGCGGCGGCAAGGGCAACATCGTGCGTCGCGTGGCACTTCCCACCGAGGAGAACAAGGCGCTTGCGGCCAAGCAGGGCAACGAGCGCTGCCTGGGCAACGAGGGCGTCGATTACAAGTATGTGGGCAGCGGCGATCATCCCTGGTTCCACCTAGGTGCACGTTACTACATGCAGTGGTCGGGTTTCCCCAAGGAGGTTTACAGCGAGAGCAACGGTATCAACGACTATACCGACGACTATAAGGACCGCGGTCTGTGGGTGAACTACCTGGCCGGAGGCAGCAAGGTGCTTCCCAAGGCTCAAGGACTCAACGTGCCCGTTGACCTGTCGTTCTGCCTGCACACAGATGCCGGCACCACGATGAACGACGACATCATAGGCACGCTGCTCATCTACAGCACTGCCAAGAACGGAAAGAAGTTTGCAAAATATGAGGACGGCACTCCTCGCGAGCTGTCGCGCCAGTATGCTAACCTCGTATCTACCGAGATAGTGAACGACATCCGTGCAAAGTATGAGCCCAACTGGTCGCGCCGCGGCATGTGGGACAAGCCCTACTACGAGGCACGCACTGCCGAGGTGCCCGCTATCCTCATCGAGTTGCTCTCTCACCAGAACTATGCCGACATGAAGTATGGCCTGGATCCCAATTTCCGTTTTGACGTGAGCCGTGCCATGTATAAGGGCATGCTCAAGTTCCTTGCCCAGCGCGATCACCGCGACTATGAGGTGCAGCCGCTGGCAGTGAACTCGTTTGCAATCAAGCCCGTGGCCGATGTTCGCGGTAGTTTCGTGCTCACGTGGAAGCCCACCGAGGACAAGTTGTGTGACAAGGCCGCTGCCAAGAAATATGTGGTGTGCGAGCGCGTGGGCGACGGAGCCTTCAAGGAGATAGCCATTGTGACCGAACCCACCTATGTGGCAAAGGTCGATGACAACGAGATACACAGTTACCGCATCATTGCCGTTAACGACGGCGGCCGCAGTTTCCCCAGTGAGACACTGTCGCTGGGCATGGCGTTCGGCAGCAAGGGTATGGTGATGGTAGTCAATTCATTCACACGCGTGAGCGGTCCCGACTGGCTCGACGGGCAGGAGTATGCCGGTTTCCTTGACCAGAAGGATCACGGCGTGCCCTACATCCAGCAGATCAACTACCTGGGTTCGCAGCACGAGTTCCGCCGCAACCTTGAGTGGCGCGACGACGATGCACCCGGCTTCGGCGCTTGCCGCAGCAACCACGAGACCGAGGTGATAGCAGGTAACACATTTGACTACACCACAGTGCATGGCAAGTCGATCATGAAGGCTGGCTACTCATTCATCTCGTCGAGCGTAGAGGCAGTAGAGAACGACAATAACCTGCTCTATGGCTGCCACATGGTGGACGTGATCATGGGCAAGCAGAAAGAGATACCCACAGGCCGCGGCGCGATGCCTTCGCGATTCAAGGCCTTCACACCTGGCTTGATGAGCGCTTTGAGCCAATATACCCAGGCCGGCGGCAGCGTGTTCATGAGCGGAGCTTATGTGGCTACCGACATCTGGGACAAGAAGTCTCCCGTCAAGGCAGAGCAAGACTTCGCGCAGAATGTGCTGGGCTACACCTATGTTGACGGCGCTGCTACCCTCAAGGGCGAGGTTTACAGCGTGCCCACAGTGAACAACGGCAACTCAATGCCCGACGGCGTTAAGTATAACTTTGTGAATACACTCAACGATAAGGTCTATGCCGTTGAGTCGCCCGATGCCATCAAGGCAAGCGATAGCAAGGGCAGCACATGGCTGCGTTACAGCGAGAACAACATTCCCGCCGGTATCGTGAGCGACCGCGGCAACTACCGCACAGTGGTTATGGGCTTCCCCTTTGAGGTAATCCCTTGCGACAAGCAGCGTGACTCGATGATGGCCGACATCTTGAAGTGGACACTCAAAGATGAGTAAAAAAGAATGACAACGACCGAATTCATACAGAAACAGGAAGAACGCCTCAAGACGGTGGATTGCTTCGTGAAGTTTTCTTCCATGGAGCAGGCGCAGATGATTGCCGGGCAGTTGCTTGACAACCCGCTGGTGTGCGGCGTGGACTTCCTCGTGACAGGCGACATAGACCTGCGCTGGCAGGACCAGTTGCCGGCATGCGGTTTCTATAGCATCGACTCAATAAACTCGAGTGCAACCATGCGCACCATAGCGGCAGCTGCATCGAGCAAATATACCTTGCTTTACACCAAGGATGATGAGCTGATGCTGGGCTACAAGGCACTCGAGCGCTTCGAGCGGCTGGCTGGCGACACAGGTGCGGGCATGCTCTATGCCGACCATTACCACATCAAAGCCGGCAAGCGTGCCAAAGCCCCTGTGATTGACTATCAGATGGGCAGCCTGCGCGATGAGTTTGACTTCGGTTCGGTGCTGTTTTTCCGCACTTCGGCTTTAAAAGAGAGTGCATTGCGCATGAGCGGCGACTACAAGGTGGCAGGCCTCTACGACCTGCGTCTGAAGTTGTCGCAGCGATATGCGCTAGAACATATCAACGAATATCTCTATACCGACGTTGAGCGCGACTTGCGCACAAGCGGAGAGAAGATATATGACTACTGCGACCCGCGCAATGCGGCATCGCAGCAGGAATTTGAGGCAGCGTGCACCAGCCACTTGAAGGACATAGGCGCATACTTGAGTTACGACATGTTTACCCCCGAGTGCGACAAGGTGGTGTGCTACGATGGCGGAGAGTCGCAGTGGCCGGTGGAGTGCACGGTTATCATACCGGTGCTCAACCGTGTGCGAGTGATAAAGGACGCTATCGACAGCGTGCTCATGCAAGACACTGACTTCAAGTTTAACTTGATCGTCGTGGACAACCACTCGACCGACGGCACAACTCAAGCGATAGATGAGTATGCAGGCGACCCTCGCGTGATACACATTATCCCCGAGCGTGACGACCTGGGCATAGGCGGTTGCTGGAACCTGGCAGCGTTTGACGATCGTGCCGGCCGCTTCGTGATGGGGCTCGACAGCGATGATCTCTTTGCGCATGCGCATGTGTTGCAGGCGATGGTTGACAAGTTTAAGGAGGGCGATAACCTCATGGCTGGTCCTGCGATGGTAGTGGGCACCTACAAGGTGGTGAACGCCGACCTTGATGAGATTGCCCCTGGCATCATCGACCACCACGAGTGGACTCCTGCCAACGGACGCAACAACCTGCTGCGTGTGAACGGCATAGGCGGCCCTCGCGCATTCTACACGCCTATCTATCGCGATATAGCGTTGTCCAATACCAGTTATGGCGAGGACTACGGCATGTCGCTGATGATATCTCGCAACTATGCTATCGACCGTGTGTGGGATGTGATGACGCTGGCCCGTCGCTGGGACGACAATACCGATGCCGACCTTGACATCGAGAGCGAGAACGCTAACAATGTGTATAAAGACCGCCTGCGCACGTGGGAAATTAAAGCCCGAATTGCACAGAATAAAGGGTGAACGTGGTAAAGGTTTAAAAGTTTAAAGGTTTAAGGGGCCGGCTAATCCGGATATTCCGGGTTGTCCGTGGGATTACGGGGACACTTGAACGATAACAAAGAGAGAAATAAAAATATAAATATTATAACAACTTTTTAATTAACAAATCATGGGAAGAATTAATTGTTTCATTCCTTTTGCCAATGCCGCACAGGCACAGGCAACTATCGAAGGCCTTAAGGCTAACGAACTTGTAAACAAAATCTATCTGCTTGCCAATGCTGACGCTGAGGGCACAGTGGAGGGTTGCGAGGTTATCAATATCAACAACCTCACATCTACTGCAACAATGAAGGCTATCGCTGAGAAGGCTGATGCTGACTTCGCAATGGTTTACACCAAGTATGTAAGCCTCAAGTTTGCTCCCTTCGCAATCGAGCGCTTCGTGAAACTTGCCGAGGACAGCCAAGCAGGCATGCTCTATGCTGACCACTATAACGTAACTGAAAAGGGTGCCGACAAGGCTCCCGTCATCGACTATCAGTATGGTAGCCTTCGCGATGACTTCGACTTTGGTTCTGTTCTGTTCTTCTGCTCATGCTGCTTGAAGAAGGCTGCTGGCAACCTGAAGAGCGAATATGAGTTCGCTGGCCTCTATGACCTGCGCCTCAAGCTGTCGCAGTTTGCCGAGATCTGCCACATCAACGAGTTCCTCTACAGCGACGTAGAACTTGACACCCGCAAGAGCGGCGAGAAGATCTTTGACTATGTTGATCCCCGCAATCGTGGCCGCCAGATCGAGATGGAGGCAGCTTGCACCGAGCACCTGAAGGAAATAGGCGGTTACCTGGCACCTGTAAAGGAAGACGGCACCCCCAACTTCAAGCACATCGAGTTCAACCAGGGCGAATTTGAGGTAGAGGCTACCGTGATGATTCCCGTGCGCAACCGCATCCGCACTATCCGCGAGGCTATCGACAGCGTGCTCATGCAGAAGACCAATTTCAAGTTCAACCTCATGGTTGTGGACAACTGGTCAACCGACGGTACACGTGAGGCTATCGCTGCCTACACCGACGAGCGTCTCATCCACATCATCGCCGACTATCACGACATGGGCATCGGTGGTTACTGGAACCTTGCTGCTCACCATGAGAAGGCTGGTAAGTTCATCGTGCAGCTCGACAGCGACGACCTGTACAAGGACGAGAACACATTGCAGACAATGGTTGACGCATTCTACGAGCAGAACGTTGCTATGGTAGTGGGCACTTACCAGATGGTAAATGCTAAACTCGAGGAGATTCCCCCCGGCGTGATCGATCATAAGGAGTGGACACCCGAGAACGGCCGCAACAATGCCCTGCGCATCAATGGTCTGGGCGCTCCCCGTGCATTCTACACACCCGTGTTGCGCGACGTGAAGATTCCTAACACTAGCTACGGTGAGGATTATGCTCTGGGTCTGAACATCTCTCGCGTTTACCAGATTGGCCGCGTTTACATCCCCGTTTACCTGTGCCGCCGCTGGGACGACAACAGCGATGCATCGCTCGACATCGACAAGATGAACCGCAACAACCTCTACAAGGATCGCATCCGCACTTGGGAACTCCAGGCTCGCGTTGCGATGAACAAGAAGTGAGGTTAAAAGTTTAAAAGTTTAAGAACGCCTTTTGGGCTTTAAGACATTAAGATTTTAAGACTTTAGGGCTATTAGGATTGTTATAAACTGAAAGAAATTATCCGAAATTATTCAAAATTATTTTTTCGGTATATTCAACAAAATCTGTTGTTAATATTTTTTCTGATTTAGGATAGTTTCTTTCAGTTTCCTTTCTTCGACTGAAAAATTATGCAACAACAAGTTCATGACTTGATAGATCGCCAGCTGCGCGACTGGGACACCGCACGTGAAAACTATGCGGCGCTGGGTCGCGTGCGCTTGCGCGATTTTGAGATTGCAGGACGCAGTGTTGTTGTGATGCAGTATAACCCCGAGCGCAAGCGTTCGAGCGGAGCCAGCGTTGACGCGGCGTCGCTCATGGCTCGCCCGTGTTTCCTGTGCAAGGAGCACCAGCCCGTGGAACAGGAGACGATAGAGTGGGAGGGACGTTACAAGATTCAGGTGAACCCTTATCCTATCTTCCCCGACCACCTCACTATCTCCGCCCTGGAGCACACGCCGCAGAGCATCGCTGGGCGTCGCATCGACGACATGCTCAACCTGGCACGCCTGCTTGACGACTTCGTGCTCTTCTACAACGGGCCTCGTTGCGGGGCTTCGGCGCCCGACCACATGCACTTCCAGGCTGGTAACAAGGGATTCATGCCCTTGTGCGACGAGGTTATGGACGAGTCGCTGTGGACCCCCGAGCAGCTGTTGCTCACGAGCAAAGAAGGGTTCCTCGGGTTTACCGACCAGCTGGGACGCAACTTGTTTTTCATCAAGGCCAGCGAGAGGGTAGTGGCCTCATTGCTCTTTGCCCGCTTGCAGCTTGCCATGATCGTGGCCAGCGGCAATGCTGATGACGAGCCCATGATGAACGTGCTGTGCTGGTGGGAACAAGGGAACTACTGCATCGTGGTCTTTCCCAGGCGCAAACACCGTCCCGAGTGCTATGGCGAGGGCGACGGGCAGATGCTCGTGAGTCCGGCATCGGTGGATATGGGGGGCGTGTGGGCTATACCTGTGGAGAAAGACTTTGAAGACATCACCGGCGACCAAGTGCAGGGTATCTACGACGAGCTGTGCATGGATGGAGCCGGAATGGTGAAAATTATTGAAACATTAATACAACTAGATTAAACAATCAAACTATTATGTGTGAAGTACCACGAGTGCGCGTGGGCATCATGAGTGAGCCCGCAATAGACTTTGTCCTGAACAACGAGTATAAACTGGGCGAAGAGTCATATACTGGCGTGCAAAGCGTGCGTTGTGTAGATGGCAAGGTGGAGTGGAACGGCGTGAAATATGACGACCTTCACTTTGTGCCGGTGAACGAGGAAAGCGATTCGTTCACGTTGCGTGACGTTACCATAGGCGTGAGTTTCCACTGGCGCCGCAAGGAAAACCAGACATTCCGTGGAGCGCTTCACATCATCGTCGAGGACGACAAGCTCACGGCGGTGAATATCCTCTCGGTGGAGGAGTATCTGCTCAGTGTGATTTCAAGCGAGATGAGTGCAACGGCATCGCTCGAGCTGCTCAAGGCTCATGCTGTGATTTCGCGCAGCTGGCTGCTTGCCCAGATTACCCCCGAGAACACAGTTGCGGCATCGTGCAGCTGCGACGATCATCCCCGCTACCGCGAACTCGCTGCTTGCAACACAGCGGGCGAACTCGTGAAGTGGTGGGACCACGACGACCACAAGAACTTTGACGTGTGTGCCGACGACCACTGCCAGCGCTACCAGGGCATCACTCGTGCCAGCACCGAGACTGTGCGCGACGCAATCAAGGCCACCTGGGGACAGGTGCTCATGCAGGGCGGACTGCTGTGCGACGCGCGATTCTCGAAGTCATGCGGCGGCGTGTATGAGGAGTTTGAGAATTGCTGGGAACCCCGTCACCATGACTACCTCGTGGCACGACGCGACGGAGAGGATGAGATGGATTTTCCCGACCTTACCCGCGAGGACAACGCTGCCGAGTGGATTCTCTCCTCGCCCAAGGCTCATTGCAACACTAACGACAAGGAAATCCTGTCGCAGGTGCTCAATGACTATGACCAAGAAACTACCGACTTCTACCGCTGGTCGGTTGAATACAGCGGTGAACAACTTGCCGACCTTATCAAGCGTCGCACAGGCGACGACTATGGTCGCATCAAGGACCTTCAGCCCGTGGCTCGCGGCACAAGCGGCCGCCTTTATAAATTGAAGGTGGTGGGCGAGAACATGAGCCGCACCATAGGCAAGGAACTTACTATACGCTACGCATTGAGCGAGAGCGCTCTATATAGTTCGGCATTCGTTGTTGAGAAACACGATGTGAGCGAGGATGGCTATCCTGCTAAGTTTGTGCTGCGCGGAGCTGGCTGGGGCCACGGCGTGGGTTTGTGCCAGATAGGTGCCGCCGTGATGGGTGCCAAGGGCTATGACTACAAGCAGATTCTGCTGCACTACTTCATAGGTGCTGACATCGATAAGCAGTATTGAAGCGCGCTGGTATTTCCAGTACTTCCGGCAAAAATGAAAATAAATTAAAAAACAAAATAGATATGAAAGAAACCGTTAAAACTAAATCTCCCTGGTGGTGGGTACCCACTTTGTACTTCGCTGAAGGTGTACCTTACTTTGTCGTAAACAATATTTCAGTGATGATGTTCACAAAGATGGGCGTGCCCAACGGAGACATGTCTTTTTTCACTACTTTGCTCTATTTCCCTTGGTTCCTTAAGGGTATTTGGAGTCCTGTTGTTGATGTGGTAAAGACTAAACGCTGGTGGATTGTAGCGATGCAGATCCTCATGACTGCAATGATGATTGCGCTCACACTTACTCTTCCCAAACCTGATGTTGTAGCCGGTCAGGATACGTCTATCAGCATCTTTTGGTTTACCCTGATACTGTTTATCGTTGCAGCCTTTGCGTCGGCGACACACGATATTGCCGCCGATGGTTATTATATGCTGGCTCACAGTCCCAGCAGTCAGGCAGCCTTCATAGGCGTGCGCAGTGTGTTCTACCGTGTGGCTTCAGTTTTTGGCCAAGGTGTTCTTGTGTATATTGCTGGTAAGGTTGAGACTAACACAGGTGATATTCCCTGGTCATGGCAGGTGACCCTGGGTGTGGCTGCTACTGTATTTTTCCTGATTACTCTGTATCACACATTTACATTGCCACGCAGTGCTGATGACAAGCCTCGCATTGATGCCGATGCGGCTGGTTCGGCTAAAGCTAATCTTGTGGAACTTGCTAACTCGTTCAAAACATTCGTTAAGAAACCTGGTGTGCTTCTGGCTATCGCATTCATGCTGCTTTATCGCTTGCCCGAGGGTTTCTTGATTAAGCTATGTCAGCCTTTCCTCGTAGATCCCAATGGCTTGAACCTTCCTACTGAAGACGTTGGTACGATCTATGGTGTCTTTGGTGTGATAGCATTATTGGTTGGTGGCATTCTTGGTGGAGTGTATTCATCTCGCGTGGGTCTTAAGAAATCGCTGTGGGTGATGGCTGCATTCATGACTCTGCCTTGCCTCACCTTTGTTTACTTGGCAATCGCTCAGCCTACTAATCACCTTATCATTACTATTGCACTTTGTATTGAGCAATTTGGCTATGGCTTTGGCTTTACTGCTTACATGCTTTACATGATGTACTTCAGCGAAGGCGAGTTCAAGACATCCCACTATGCTATCTGTACTGCATTCATGGCATTGAGCATGATGCTTCCCGGCTTTGTGGCTGGTTACATTCAGGAAGCAATCGGTTATGTCAACTTCTTCTGGATGGTTATGGCTTGCTGCATTGCAACCCTTCTTGTAACCTACTTCGTTGACAAGAAAATTGACCCCAACTACGGCCGCAAGTAATCTAAGTTCTTGTTGTTATTTTTTTTAGAAACTACGGATTATCTGATTTTCTGAATTATATGGAAAAGAAGAAATATTATTTAGAAGAAGAAACCTATAATATTCGGGGTGCCATGTTAAGGGTACACGAGGTTTTAGGCTGTGGCTTTCTAGAAAAAGTATATCAAGAAGCTCTTGAAATAGAGTTTAATAAAAGAGATATTCCATTCAAACGGGAGGTGAAATTGCCCATTTATTATGATGGAAATCTTTTGTCTACTATTTATATAGCTGATTTTGTATGTTATGATAAAATAATAGTAGAATTAAAGGCTGTTTCCTGTCTTTCTGAAATACATGAAGCTCAAGTTTTCAATTACCTTTATGCTACAGGATATGACTTGGGACTATTGGCTAATTTCGGAGAAGGTTCCCTTGTCGTAAAAAGATTGTTTAATTATAAAAAATATAAGTTAAATAATAAGTAATAAGATAAAATCAGAAAATCAGAAAATCCGTAGTTTTTTATTATGAAGAAGATAATTTTTACATTAGCACTGTGTGTTGTGGCTGTGGCTGCGAGTGCTATCGTTAAGCCTGGCGTTGAGGTGCTGCGTGACGGTGGTTTCAAGGTGCTTGATGGCAAGCGCGTGGGGTTGGTTACTAATCCCAGCGGCATTGACAACGACCTGAAATCAACTGTTGACATCATCAACGAGGCAGGCAACTGCAAGCTCGTGGCGCTGTATGGCCCCGAGCATGGAGTGCGCGGCAATGCTCATGCCGGCGATGCTGTGGGCGATGCGTTGGATCCTAATACTGGCATCAAGATGTATTCGCTCTATGGCAAGACCCACAAGCCCACTGCCGAGATGCTCAAGGACATCGATGTGCTGGTCTATGACATCCAGGATATAGGTTGCCGCAGCTACACTTTCTATGCAACCATGGGTGTGTGCATGGAGGCATGTGCCGAGAATAACAAGGAATTTGTGGTTCTTGACCGTCCCAATCCCCTGGGTGGCAACAAGGTGGAGGGTAACCTCGTGGAAGAAGGCTATTTCTCGTTCGTGAGCAAGTATGCCATTCCTTATCTTTATGGCCTCACTCCCGGCGAACTTGCGCAGTACCTCAACGGCGAGGGTGTGATCAGCAAGAAGGCTGGCAAGCCGTGCAAGCTCACCGTCGTGCCCATGGAGGGCTGGAAGCGCAGCATGAAGTTCCGCGAGACCGGTATGCCCTGGGTGGCTCCTTCACCCCAGATTCCTGCTCCCGAGAATGCTTTCTTCTATCCCGTGTCGGGAGTCATCGGAGAGCTCTATATCTTCAACACCGGCATTGGCTACACCTTGCCTTTTGAGACATTCGCAACATCATGGATCGACGCCGATAAGCTGTGCGAGAAGATGAATGCGCTCAACCTGCCCGGCATCAAGTTCCGCCCTATCAACTACAAGCCCTTCTACGACCTCTCGTGGGTGGTAGAGAAAGAAAAGGGCAAGGAGGTGCATGGCGTGCAGACCTATATCACCGACTTTGACAAGGCCGAACTCACCCTCGTGCAGTTCTATTTCTTGCAGGTGGTACATGAGATGTACCCCGACGTGACACTGTTTGACCAGAACCCCAAGCGCTTCGGCATGTTTGACAAGGTGTGTGGCACCAAGGAGATACGCGAGCGTTTCAGCAAACGCTACAAGGTAGAAGACATCAAGGACTACTTCAACAAGGACACCGAGGCATTCAAGGCCAAGTCTTCAAAGTATTATCTGTATAAATAATAGCTAGAAAATCTAGACAATCTAGAACTTCTAGAAAATTAATAATATTATGACCGAACGGTATAAACAATATGTGCAGCGCATAGGTGCGTTTATCGACAAGGACCGCATCTATACCGACGACTTGCGAACCCTTGCATGGGGTACCGACGCTGGCTTTTACCGCTATGTGCCGCAGGTAGTGGTGCGCTCTCGCACAGAGCAGGAGGTGTCGCAGCTGCTGGCAGTGGCCCACGAGATGAAACTTCCTGTCACATTCCGTGCCGCGGGCACCAGCCTCTCGGGCCAGACGTGCACCGACAGCATTCTCATCGTGGCAGGCAAGAACTGGGAGAAATACAGCATCTCGCCCGACGCTTCTCACATCACCATGCAACCAGGCCTGGTGGGTGCTCGCGTGGATCAGTTATTGGCTCCGCTGGGACGCACCTTCACCCCCGACCCGGCTTCGAAGAGTTCGGCCATGGTGGGCGGCATCGTGATGAACAACGCCTCGGGCATGAGTTGCGGCACCCACGCCAATAGCGACCAGGAGCTGGAATCGCTGCGCATAGTCATGGCCGACGGCACTGTGCTCGACACTGGCAGCGAGGCAAGCCGTAAGGCGTTTGCCCAGTCGCATCCGGAGTTTGTCAAGAGCATAGAGGACTTGCGCGACCGCGTGATGGCCGACGAGGAACTCGTGTCTCGCATACGCCGCAAGTATTCAATCAAGTGCGTCACAGGCTTGAACATATATCCCTTTGTAAGGTACACCGACCCGTTCGACATCATCGCCCACTTGATGGTGGGCAGCGAGGGCACGCTGGGCTTTGCCAGCGAGTTCACCATGCGCACCGGGCATTTGAGCCCGTTCAAGGCGAGTGCGATGCTCTACTTTGCCTCTATGCGACGTGCATGCGAGGCTGTGGTTGAGATGAAGAAGGGCCCCGTGCACTGCGCCGAGCTGCTCGACAAGAAATCGCTTGAGAGCGTAAACGACAATACGGGCGAGAATCTCACGGCTGTCCTTATCCAGACGTTTGCCGACTCGCAGGACGAACTGGATGCCAACATCGCGGCAATCAACAAGATTCTGGAGCCATACGAGCTCTATGTGCCTGCAAAGTTTACCAGCGATCCGCGTGAGTATGGCAAGTACTGGGCGATACGTTCAGGCATCTTCCCCAGCGTGGGCGGTACCCGACCGCTGGGAACCACCGTCATCATCGAGGACGTGGCGTTCCACATCGAGGACTTGCCCGAAGCAACCGTCGATCTTGCCAACATGCTCGTGGAGCACGGCTATGAGGACAGTTGCATCTACGGCCACGCCCTTGAGGGCAACTATCACTTCATCATCTCGCAGTCGTTTGACACGCCCGAGGAGATCGCACGTTACCGCAACCTCATGAACGAGATTGTGAAGCTTGTCATCGACAAGTATGACGGTTCGCTCAAGGCAGAGCACGGCACCGGCCGCAACATGGCTCCCTTTGTGGTGAAGGAATGGGGTGAGAAAGCCTATGAGGTGATGCGCGAGGTGAAACGTATCTTCGACCCGCAGGGCATACTCAATCCAGGCGTGATTTTCAATGATGACCCCGAATGCTTCATCAAGAACATCAAACCCATGCCCCGCACTAACGATCATGTAGATAAGTGCATCGAGTGTGGTTTCTGCGAGCCCAACTGCTTGGCTTACGGCCTCACCATGTCGTCGCGCCAGCGCATCATCGTGCAGCGCGAGATTGCACGTCTCACCAAGACGTGTGAAGACCCTGCGAGACTTACACGACTGAAATATGCTTATAAATATTATGGCGACGCTACCTGTGCTGCCGACGGCCTGTGCAGCACGTCGTGTCCCATGAAGATAAACACGGGTGACCTCACCCATGACATCCGCAATGCCGCCCATGCCCCTGGCACTACGGCGCACAGCGTGGGCAACTTTGCCGCCAACAATTTTGCTGCTGTGAAGACTGCGTTGAAGGGTGCTCTATATGTTGCCTCGGCAGCACACAGTGTGCTGGGCGACAGCAATGTGGCTTCCCTGGGTCGTGCTATGCACAGCGTGGGATTGCCATTGTGGACACCCTCGTTGCCCAAGGCTCACAGCATGAAACCGCTTGTTGCCCCCGTGCAGGAGAAGAAAGTGGTTTATTTCCCGAGCTGCCTCAACCAGACCATGGGCCATGCCAAGACTGGCGTGCAGACCGACCTCGTGGATAAGGTTGTGGAATTCCTGGGTCGTGCTGGGTGGCAGGTGATTTTCCCCAAGGGTATGGAGAAGATGTGCTGCGGCATGATATGGGAGAGCAAGGGCATGCCCGACGTGGCCGACCGCAAGACTGCCGAACTGGAGGCTGCGATGCTTGCAGCCAGCGAGAACGGCAAGTATCCTGTGATGTGCGACCAGAGCCCATGCCTGCATCGCATGCGTGAGCACATGAAACGCATCAAGCCGCTCGAACTCATGGAGTTTATCCACGACTATGTGGCCGACGACCTCACGTTCCGCCAGACCGATGAACCTGTGGCACTGCACATCACTTGCTCTAGCCGCCACATGGGGCTGGTGGATAAGATTGTGTCGCTAGCCCGCCGTTGCTCGAGCAACGTGGTGCTACCCGAGGGAGTGGGATGCTGCGGTTTTGCCGGCGACAAGGGTTTCACCCATCCCGAGCTCAACAAGCACGCGCTGCGCAAGCTGCGTCCCGCCATCGAGGCTGCTGGCGTGAAACGAGGTTTCTCTAACAGCCGCACCTGCGAGATAGGCCTGACGACCAACAGCGGCGTGCCTTACCAGTCACTCATCTACCTCATCGACGAGGCGACGAGGTGACGAGGTGACGAAACGCCCGCGAGGCGGGCTACGAAAAAGTAAATTAACTATAGAGATTATAGAAGTATAGATTGTATAAAAAATTATGACTAAAGAAAATAAACGACTTCTGGCAGTGGATATCTTGCGCGGGATTACTGTGGCAGGTATGTTGCTGGTTAATAACCCGGGCTCGTGGGGGCATCTTTACACTCCGCTTGAGCATGCCGAGTGGATCGGGCTCACACCCACTGACCTCGTGTTCCCGTTCTTCATGTTCGTGATGGGTGTGTCGATGTTCTTCTCGCTGCGCAAGTTCAACTTCAAGTTGAGCGGTGGCGTGTTGCTCAAGATATGCCGCCGCACGGTGCTGCTGTTCCTCATCGGCTGGATGGTGCAGTGGTTCGGCATGTGGCTGCGATCGCTCTAT
Organism: Sodaliphilus sp.; assembly: GCF_045598405.1. Classification (NCBI taxonomy): domain Bacteria; kingdom Pseudomonadati; phylum Bacteroidota; class Bacteroidia; order Bacteroidales; family Muribaculaceae; genus Sodaliphilus; species Sodaliphilus sp. The sequence continues at coordinate 3,611 of NZ_JAZLLZ010000025.1, read as the reverse complement.
AACCCCGATGTCACATTCTTTGATGTGATGTTTGCCAAGCTGCGCATCCTGGGAGTGTTCCAGCGCCTGGCATTGGTTTATTTCTTTGGCAGCATGGTAGCGGTGCTGTTCAAGCAACGCTTCATTCCGTGGATCATAGGCATCATCCTTGTTGCCTATGCAGTGATACTGGGCATGGGCCAGGGCTACGATTTCACTAGCGACAACATCCTGTGCCGCTTTGACACAGCGGTTCTGGGCGAGGACCACATGTATCATGAGAGTGCTGGTGGCATCACGCTAGCTCTCGACCCCGAGGGCATCCTGAGCACATTGCCTTGCATTGCCCATGTTCTCATAGGCCTGATGGTGGGCAAGTGCCTCACCGAGGTGCACGACAACCGCGACCGCATCGTCCAGATAACAGTGTGGGGCGGGGTGATGCTGCTGGTGGGCTGGCTCTTGCAGTATGGCATTCCGTGTGCCAAGAAAGCTTGGACATCGTCCTACGTGCTCATCACTTGCGGCATGGCATCGAGCGTGCTAGCGATGCTCATCTATGCCATCGACGTCAAGGGACACAACAAGTGGTGCCGATTCTTCCAGTCGTTTGGCGTTAACCCCTTGTTCTGCTACTTGCTGGGTTCTATCTTTGCCATTGCATTCGGCACAATACGCCTGGGCATGGACGGCGACACTCCCATCACCATCAAGAGCATGCTCTACCACATGTGGCAGGCAGTGACCACCACCGACGAGGCTGCATCTTGCCTCTATGCCATCACATTCGTGCTCATCACATGGTGCTTTGGCTATATCCTTTACAAGAAAAAAATTTACATCAAAATATAAACCTACTTAACTGAACAATTATGATTTTAATTGCTGACTGCGGATCAACCAAGATAGACTGGTGTCTGCTCAACGGTAGCGAGAAAGTCGCTCAAATTTTTACTGTCGGTATGAATGCACTGATGCTCACACAAGAAGAGATGACAGAGCGCATCAAGACCGAACTCATGCCTCACATCGTGAGCTACAAGGTGGATGAGATCTACTACTACGGTGCAGGAATCATCAGTGAAGAGATCAAGAACAACGTTATAAATGCCCTCAAAGCCAACATTCCCACTGCCACCAAGATAGAGGTTGACAGCGACCTGCTGGCAGCTGCACGTGCATTGTGCGGTCACGAGCCTGGCATCGCTTGCATCATGGGCACTGGTTCTAACTCTTGCTACTACGACGGCGAGAAGGTTGTCGATAACGTGTCTCCCCTGGGTTATATCCTGGGTGACGAGGGTAGCGGCGCCGTCCTGGGCAAGCTCCTCGTGGGCGATGTGCTCAAGAAGCAGCTCCCCGAACACATCTGCGAGGCATTCCTCAAGGAGTATGACCTGGACCGCACCAAGATTATCACTGCTGTTTACCGCCAGCACCCTGCTAACCGTTTCCTGGCCCAGTTTGCTCCGTTCTTGCAGAAGAACATGGACGAGCCAGCGGTCCATGACCTGGTAGTGCGCGCATTCACTGCATTCTTCCAGCGCAACGTTGCCAGCTATGACAACTACAAGAACCTGCCTTGCAACTTCGTGGGTTCGATTGCGTTCTATCAGAAGAAGGCCCTCACCGAGGCTGCCGAGGCTCTGGGTATCACCATAGGTACTATCATCCAGGCTCCCATGGAAGGTCTCATTAAGTATCATTCTTGTTGAGGAGTTTAAGATTTTAAAAGTTTAAAAGTTTAAAAGTTTAAAAGTTTAAGAGTTTAAGAGGATTCGATTTTTCGATGATTCGATATTTCGATGATTCGATTTTATCTCAACATTTAATAAATAATAGACTATGGCTTTTGTTAAAATAAGCGAGCAACCGTCGCTCTATAATGATCTTGAGAAGAAGAGCGTGCATGAATTGCTCACCGATATCAACCGCGAGGACCACAAGGTGGCCGACGCCGTTGAGAAGGCTATTCCCCAAATTGAGAAACTCGTTACTGGCATTGTGGAACGCATGAAGAAGGGCGGTCGCCTGTTCTACATGGGTGCAGGCACTAGCGGTCGCCTGGGCGTGCTCGACGCTAGCGAGATTCCTCCCACATTCGGCATGGATCCGGGTTGGATCATCGGTCTCATTGCCGGTGGCGACCACGCACTGCGCAACGCTGTGGAGAATGCCGAGGACGATACCGTGCAGGGCTGGAAAGACTTGCAGGCATTCAACGTTAACGAGAAAGATACCATCGTGGGCATCGCTGCCTCGGGCACTACCCCCTACGTGATAGGCGCATTGCGCGACGCTCGTGCTCATGGCTGCCTCACGGCTTCGATCAGCAGCAACCCCGACTCGCCTGCTGGCGAGGTGGCAGAGATTGCCATCGAGATGGTTGTGGGGCCTGAATATGTTACCGGTAGCTCTCGCATGAAGAGCGGCACAGGCCAGAAACTCATCTGCAACATGATTTCTACTAGCGTGATGATTCAGATGGGCCGCGTGAAGGGCAACAAGATGGTGAACATGCAGCTCTCTAACGCTAAGCTCGTGGACCGCGGCACACGCATGGTTATCGACGAGCTGGGTCTGGAATATGAAGAGGCAAAGCGCCTGCTCCTGCTCCACGGCAGCGTGAAGAAGGCTGTTGACGCCTATAACGAAGGCAAGTGATGAAACAACTCATTATCACTCTACTAGCTCTCATTGCCATGATCCCCGAGACCCAGGCACAGCAGCAGTGGACCAACACCGATCCTTACTATGCCCGCCGTGTCACCTTGTTCGAGATGCTGCCCGTGGGCAAGAAGGACATCGTGTTCATGGGCAATAGCCTCACCGATGGGTGTGAGTTTCACGAGTTGCTGGGCAACCCGCACATCAAGAACCGCGGCATCGTGGGCGACATCGTTCAAGGTCTAATCGAGCGCGCCGACCTGGTGATCAAGGGACAGCCTCGCAAGATATTCATCATGTGCGGAGTCAATGACATCTCGCACGACGTGAGCGGCGACAGCATAGCACGCGCCATGGAGCGACTTGTGGTGATGATCAAGAAGGGTAGCCCCCGCACCAAGGTCTATGTGCAGAGCATGCTTCCGTTCAACAACAAAGTGCGCGAGTGGAAACTGCTCAAAGACCGTGAGCATGTGGTGGTTGAAGGCAATGCAGCCCTCGAACAGATGGCTCGCCGCCAGGGTGTGACGTTCATCAACCTGTATCCGCTCTTTGTGGATGAAGAAGGGTTGCTCAAGAAGGAGTTCACCAACGACGGCCTGCACCTCATGGGACCGGCTTATGCCGTGTGGCGCGACGCAGTGGCTCCATATGTGAAGTGAAAAATTAAGGTGGGTTCTATTAGTACCTATTCAGCAATGGTATTTTGGGTAATATCCCCGCGCAGATCTCACTGATAACACTGATTTAATAATAACTGAAAGAAATTAAAATAATTAGAATAATTTCTTATTCAGTTAAATCAGAGCAATCTGTTGTAACTATACTCAACTTTAGCATTTGATAATAAATATTGCTAATTTATTGTCCGGCAGGACAATACCTAAATAACCCCCACCGCCGAACGAAGTGGCGGTGGGGGAAGAAATGCAACACGCACTGCGTCCAGCAGGACGCTAATCGGA
>NZ_JAZLLZ010000024.1:0-32331 GCF_045598405.1 Sodaliphilus sp. | reverse complement strand
CTCGTAAGAGCTCATATACGATGCATTGACCATCCGAAATGGAAAATCTTGCATCACCCCAAATTAACCTGCCGACTCGGGATTGACTCTCGATGAAGCAGAAATGTCTAACTTGAATGCTACTTTTTGTAGCGGAATCATTTTTTTAGTTTATATGGCCCACGCCAAGAACCGTGCCCGTGCCGCGACCAGCGAACCTCCCTTAAAACGGAGGACTCTGCCCTCAAAATGATAATACACTATCTGTGAGGTAATTCCATTTTGCTTGCAGAGCAAGCTATTTTCTAAGCATGAAAATCAAAATATAAATATTTTCTTTTTTTACCGGACGACAATAATAATTAATGCATCTTGACAAACAAGGCAACGGCCAGCGCCACAAGCACTAAAATCATCAAGCATCCGCTACAATTCAGCGAGCAGCTGTGAGTCTTCATCCCCTTGGTAAACTCGGGGGGAGCAGATGGTGCGTCGGGGTCATATTTATCAAGAAATCCGCCAGGCAGATTGGTGTTGTGCGGAATGAGGATTGTGCGCGGAGCGCCGCCGTTTTCGGGTCCCACGACACCATTTTCCTCAAGCTGTCGCATGATTTCCTGCGCCCGCTCAATGGGGATGTCGAAGTAGTGTGCAAGCATGACCGGTGTGATGGCGTTGCATGTGATGACATAGTCAACCGCAGCGTCATACAGCGGGTCGCGCGCGAAGCAGTCATCGGCGGTCTGCTCGGGGTCGTCATCGGCAAGATGAAGGCTGCCGTCGCTCATCGCCATGTAGGCATAGTCGCCCACAATCTCCAGGGCGCTGCCGCACTGCCCGCAAGCAACCTTATATTGCGTCGCAGCAAGTTCTTCTATGCTATATTCCAGCGGTTTCCCGCACTTGGGACAAGTGTACTTCATAGTTTTTATATAATAATTCGCAACGGATTTTAATTTTCTATACCTTTAATCAGTCATGGGGGTAAGTCGCGTACTTTTAGCACGCCTTCCCTATGGATTCCTTAACCGAGGGTTACGTTCGCTGCGCTCACTTCACCCCCGGTTATCAATAGTCGCGCAAGGCGCGACCACGCACCTTTCGGCGCGACAAATACCATATTTGCATGCAAGACAACAAATCACAACCTGCGTAACTTGTGCTGAAATTAATTACATATTTCAGTGAGATCCGCGAGGGGAGTCTACAAAACTCTATTGGTGTAAAATTGCCCCTTTTAAACCTTTATTATGGTTCTACCCAGTCGTTGTTTTGCTTTATCAAGGCGATGAGGCGGGGTATTGCTTCGGCTTCGGGGATGTTTTTCTCGACGCACTCTTTGTTCTTGTAGAGGGAGATGCGGCCGCGGGCAGCTCCCACGTAGCCATAGTCGGCATCGGCCATCTCGCCGGGACCATTCACCACACACCCCATCACGCCTATCTTGAGATGTGTGAGATGGGCTGTTGCCTCCTGCACACGCTTGACGGTGGTCTGCAAGTCAAACATAGTGCGTCCGCACGAGGGACATGAGATAAACTCCGTCTTGCTGGTGCGCAGACGCGCTGCTTGCAATGCGGCAAATGCAATTTTCACCACCTCTTCCTGGTCGGCATAGCGCGGCGCCTCGAGCCACACACCGTCGAGCAGCCCGCTCATGAGCACAGCACCCAGGTCGGCACCGGCCTTGACCTGCAGCCACTCGCTGTCCTGGTCGTCATAGGCCACGTGCATCACCGTGGGACAGTTGATGCCGGCATCGGCAAGCGCATGGAGCATGGCAAGCATGCTGCCGGGCACGTTTACGCTAGCAGGTGTGACGACAAGCACCGCCTGCGGGTCGTCGTTATATTGCTTGAGGCTATCGACGGGAGCGTCGGCGCTCACCTCAACAAAGTGCACGCTGTCGTGGCCTGTGATGCCATAGTAATCGGGGCGGATGTTGCCCTTGATGTCGCTTTCCTGGCACGAAGCGATGACCACCGGCACCTTGCCTGCACCTATGCGGCCATCGACCAGAGCGGTCTTGCGACGCTGGGGCATGAGAGCGTCATAGCCTTCGCTCAACTTGCCCTGGATGGGGGCATGTCCCTTGCGCGAAGTGATGTATTCAACCAACTTGTTGGCAACAGGCACCTCCACCTCGGGGTCCTCACTGAGCGAGACGCGTATGGTGTCGCCCAGGCCTTGTGCCATGAGCGTGCCTATGCCCACAGCGCTCTTCACGCGTCCGTCTTCGCCGAAACCAGCCTCGGTAACGCCCAGGTGCAGCGGGAAGTGCATGTCCTCCTTGTCCATAGCCTCCACCAGGCGTCGCACGGCCTCGACCATAACCACCACGTTGCTGGCTTTCATGGAGATAACCACCTCCATAAACCCTTGCTCAACGAAGACACGCAGGAATTCCATCACGCTCTCCACCATTCCGGCGGCAGTGTTGCCATAGCGGCTCATGATGCGGTCGCTGAGCGAGCCGTGGTTAACTCCCAGACGCACTGCGGTGCCATGCTCGCGGCACAGGTCGATGAAAGGCACTAGGGTGTCGTGGATGCGTTGCAGCTCGGCCTGATACTCCTCGGGGGTGTATTCTAGGGTCTTGAACGTGCGGGCGGGATCGACGAAGTTGCCGGGGTTGATGCGCACCTTGTCGGTGAGCGCGGCTGCGGCAAATGCGGCACGGGGGTTGAAATGGATGTCGGCAACAAGAGGCACGTTACAGCCCTGCTTGCGCAGCAGGTTGCGTATCATGCCTATGCTCTCGGCCTGTCGCACGCCCTGGGCGGTGAGACGCACATAGTGTGCTCCGGCCTGGGCGATGCGTGTGCACTGCTCAGCGCTGCGTTCCACGTCGTCGGTGGCGGTGTTGGTCATCGACTGCACGCGCACGGGGAAGTCGCTTCCCAGCGGAGTGCCGCCCACGTTGACGCTCACGGTGGTGCGGCGGCTATAATTGAAGTAACTGCTATCAGTTTGTTTTGTAGTCATATTTCACTTGGGATAAATCTTGGTTGGCTTTTTCAATTTTCTCGCACAGCGATGCGCGGTGCTTCTCGATGGCAGCGGCGGCCTCGGGAACCGACGCGGCAAGGATCTGCGCAGCAAGAATGGCGGCATTGAGGGCTCCGTTCACGCCCACAGTTGCCACGGGGACACCAGGAGGCATCTGGATGATGCTGAGCATGGCATCGAGCCCGTCGAGCATACCCTTGATGGGCACGCCTATCACTGGCAGCGGAGTGCTGGCGGCAATCACGCCAGGCAATGCTGCAGCCATTCCTGCGGCTGCGATTATCACCTTGATGCCACGGCCCTCGGCCTGGCGGGCAAACTGCTCGACCTGCTGCGGGGTGCGGTGAGCCGAGAGGGCGTTCACCTCAAAGGGGATGTGGTTGTCGTCGAGCCATTTACAAGCCTTCTCCATTACCGGAAGGTCGCTTGTGCTACCCATGATGATGCTTACTAGTGGAGTCATATTTTTTTAAGTTATTAAGGACGGCACTGCGTGCCTTTAAGTTTTTAAGAACGAGCTATGCTCTTTAAGAACGACACTGACGTGCCTTTATGTTTTTAAGAATTTTTCGTTTCGGGTGTTAAACCATTTGAGTCTCACTAATTTGCTCCGATTAGCGTCCTGCTGGACGCATTGCTGGTCGCATTTCTTCCCCCCACCGCCACTTCGTTCGGCGGTGGGGGTTATTCAGGTATTGTCCTGCCGGACAAAGAATTAGCAATAATTACATTAACATGCGAAACTTGAGTTAAGAATTATTATAATCCTTCTTCTCTATCACATTGCCGGCAGAGTCGGTGATGCACCATTGTGCGAGGTTGCGAGCAGCAGAAGAGATACTGACACCACATTTCGTCACTTTGCGACTACCAGCTTCATAAGGTATGGCATAACCCTTTTCATCAATCTGGGCAAGGGCATTCTCGACCGAGTCATCAACCTTCAGTTCGAGCACGAACACATCGGTCTCGGTTTTTATCACAACATCGGCACGTCCTAGTATGCTCTTGACTTCGGTATCGACAATCGAGTTAAGCATTGAGAATGCCATGTAAAACAAAAGCTTATAGAACGATTCGCGCTTTTCTTTATCATCCCATTCGTCTTTTGTGATGATGTCATAAGGAATCTTAGCAATATAGGTCCGCAGAGCATCCAATGCCGCCCCCAGATTGCCTTCGAACAAAGCCGATGCCATCTTTCGAACCAAGGCATTGCCGTCAGAAGTCGAGCGTCTTAATATCAAAGGCATCAAACCGCTCACCATTCCTTGCCTTACTTCCAGGTTGGGAAAATGCAAAGTGTAACTTCTGAACCTGGGGTCAAAAGCGTCGATGGTCAAATACCCGCTTTGATAGAGCAAAGGCAGTGGCGTCTCGGCATTCTCGCATGAGATGTTAAATTCATTCTCACTGACTTTCACTCCATCGCATTCCAACGCATCTTGCAACGTATAATGCTGGAGATGTTCAATCAAAGAAGTCATTGTGCCCGATTCAAACCAATAATGGCTAGTATTTCTGCCATCAAAAGCTCTGAGCACGCTGAATGGCGCATACACATCCTTGCTTCGGGGCGAGAAATGATAACCGTCGTAGTTCTTTTTCAGCAACGCGTAGGCTTCGCTGGTGGTGATTTCCAGATTCTCGGCATATTCCTCCACGCAAGGACGAAGCACGGTGTCAAGTTCTTCTTGCGTGATGCCACAAAGTCCGGAATAGTCATCATCCATTGATATCTGCCTGAGATTATTCAACTCAGAGAAGATGCTGAGTTGTGAAAACTTGGTCACACCAGCAATGAACACAAAACGAAGGTATTCGCCATCAAGTTTTACCGTTTGATAGAAGCCGCGGAGCATGTTGCGCAAACTATCAATAACCTCTCCGTTATAGAGATTACGCATCATGGGGGTATCATACTCGTCAATGATAACAACCACCTTTTGTTGCAGTGTGTCATGAATGTGACGAAGCAACTGATGAAAGCGTGTGCCAAACTCTTCGGCCTCCTTGACAACGCCATATTGCTTTTCGTATTTAGCAAGCATGTCGGAAAGTGCTTCACGGTATCCATCCAAGCTGGTGCAGTTGCGCATCATGCTCATGTCGAAATGAAGCACAGGATAGGATTTCCACTCCTTCTCCAGGGCCATTACCTTCAGCCCCTCAAAGAGTTCTTTTTGCCCCTGGAAGTAGGCTTTGAACGTGTTGCAAAGGAGAGATTTTCCGAATCGACGCGGACGAGCAAGAAAGACATACTTGTATTTGTCAACAAGATCATACATCATGTCGGTCTTGTCAACATACAAGAATCCCTTTTCCCTTATTTCCTTGAACTGGTCGTTATCGACAGGGTATTTATATTTGCTCATTTTCATAACTAGAACGTGTAGCCGTTAGCCGAATAGTTTCATTGCAAGTGTGACGCATGTGAATCCGCTCACGAAGCCTAGGATTGCCTGCATCACGGTGTGGCATTTGAGGATGAGCCTTGCTGTGCCCAGGACGCCTGCCAGCAGTATCACTGCACACAGGAGCCATTTCATAGTGAACACGCCCAGGTTCATGGAGTGCAGCTGATAGACCAGTGCCACCACTCCGCCTATGCCAGTGAGGTGGGCGCTGATTTTCCACTTGATGTTGACCAGCGCGGTGATGAGCAGTGCCACGGTGCCTCCAGCGGCAAACATGGTGAACCACATGGGCGAATGCACGTGGTTGAGGTAGAACGTGGCGGCTGTGTAGCATGCCAGCGCTATGGCGTAGGGTATGTGACGCTCGCTAGATTTGCCCAGCCTCTTGTCGCTGATGACACCGAAGTGGTGCAGCACACCGATGCCTATCATGGGCAGTACGCACGTGATGCCCAGTATCACCATTGTCACTGCCACACGGTGGCCAGTGGGGTTAGTGCACAGGACCGATGCCCATAGCACAATGATGGCGCCATAGGTGGGCATGAGCAGCGGGGTCAGTATCGACGACACGAACCGTGCCAGGCCTGCTAATATCTTGTTTATACCAAATCGTGTTATCATATTTCTGTTTTTTGTTTCTGTTACACGAAAGTCTTGCGCAACGAGGCCTTGGGATAGTTCAGGCTCTCGGCGCGGTACTTGCCCACGGTGCGGCGTGCTAGCTGGTAGCCCATTGCGTTGAGTTTGATGGTGAGCTGCTCGTCGCTGAGCGGGTTGCGCTTGTCCTCGTTGTCGATGAGTTCCTGCAACGCAGCCATCACTTCCTTGTTTGCCACCTCGACCTCGGAGCCGTCGGGCAGTTTCTTGACGATACCCTCCGAGAAGAAGAATTTGAGCCTGACGTTGCCCCACGGCGTGGAGACATACTTGCCCGAGCAAGCTCTTGACAGAATGGACGAGTCACGTCCGGTGATGTCCTCCAGATCCTTGAGGTTCATGGGTTTCAATGCTGTGATGTCGCCATAACTCAAAAAATACTCGCGCTGGAAGTGGATGATGGCGCTGATTGTCTGCTTGAGTGTGGTTTGTCGCATCTTGAGAGCCTGTATCAAGGTTTTTGCCTTGTCGATATTCTTCACAAACTCGGCCTTGAGCTGCGCATCGTTTTTCGACAACTTGTCGCGCTTGTCGAAGTCGGCGAGCGCCTGCTCATAGCTATAGGAGACATGCAGCTCGGGCAGGGTGTTAGGTATTTCCACCTCGATGTTCCCTTCATCCACGCTGACCACAAACGTGGGCGTGACATGCATCGCCTTGTCGCCAGAGCCAGTGTTGTTGTAGGCACCTCCGGGCTTGGGGTCAAGGTTCCTGATTTCCTTTTTCACCACCAGTTCTACCTCGGTCACGTCGATGTCCAGAGCCGCGGCCACGCGGTCAAGCCTATTGGCGATGATTTCGTCGCAGCACTCGCTCACCATGCGTGTTGCCAGCGGCGTGTAGGGAGTGTTGCGCTTGGCAAGCTGAATGAGCAGGCACTCTCTGATGTCGCGAGCCGCAATGCCCGCAGGCTCAAAGTCTTGCACCACTTTGAGCACATGCTCTATATCGTCTTCCTCAACGTAGATATCCTCTTGGGCCATCAGCTCAGCGATAATCTCGTAGCTATCACCGTTGAAGAACCCGTTGTCGTCAAGATTGCCCACGATGTGGCATGCGATGCGCTTCTGGTCGTCGTTGAGGTTGCTCATCGCTATCTGCTGCAGCAGGGTGTCAAACAGCGTGTCGTCGGCACGGGCCAGCACACCAGCGCCTCGACCCGACGGGCTATAACCGTCGTCATCACTGTCGTCGTGGTCATAGTCATTATCAAAGCCGCTGCCGTCGCCATCACGTCCATAGCCGTCATCATTGGCGCTGCCTTCCCCATCGCCTTGCGTTGAGGACATTTCGTCGGCACGAGTTGTCTCATCGACTTCAAGAGCAGGGTTATCCTCGGCCTCTTTGTGTATTAACTCGTTGGCCTCATCGTCGGACCCTGTAAGCAATTCGCTGGTCTTGACCATTACCTCTGCTATCCTGATGCGTTGTATCTGCTCAAGCCTTTGCTCGCCACGTTGAACATTCTTGTTGCCTTTTGCCATGATAGTGTGATTTAGGTGTTATCGTTTTTATGTGATGTGTCGTTTTATTGGTAAATCTCGTTGAGTTGTTTAGCCAGCTGCATGCCAGCCATGTAGAGCTGCAAGTCGAGCACGGGGCGGAACTTATAGGCAAACCTGTACTCAAAGCCGTAGGCAAAGCGACGGTTGTTGCGGTCGTCGGGCTGCACGTTCTTTGCAAGTTCGTCATAGACCTTGTAAATGTCGCTCGATGCCTGGTAGGTTTTCTTGATGCAAGTGAGCTCGTCCCATCCCATCACCTCGTCTCTCTGCGCAGCGAAGCGCAAGCACAGGTAGTCGCAGAACTCGGTGCTGGAGTAGTGGGTATATTCGATCATGTAGGTGTCCCACACGCTGTGCAGGTTGGCACCGCGTCCAAACCAGTAGAACCTAGCCTTGTTGCCGCCCAGGTCGTCGTGGTGCCCCATGTGCATGGGCTGGAACTCGTCGCCGGTGAGGTGCACAAGGAATTTGAGGGCATCGGCGTTGCCAGGCTCTCTCTTGAGCAGATTCACAAGGCTGTCCTTGGCGGCAAAGAGGTGGTATCCCTCCATAGTCTTGTTCTTGTAGAGTTTCTCAATGAACTTGTCGTTCTTGCCGCCGTCGATATCCTGGAAGTGCCATTTGTCCTGTCCCTTGTAGATGGTGTCGCTCTTGATGTCGTCGGCCCAGCACGAGAGCGCGACCATGGCACGCTCAAAGCCCAGAGTCTTGTCAACAGCCTCGCGAGCCGCGGGGGTAAGGTTGCGATAGGCCACGTCGGCCACAATGCGATGGCCCACAACATCCCAAGCATGAGCGCTCAAAGCAACAAATAAACTCAAAACGATTAAAACTTTCTTCATGATCTGTGTTTTTTTATATGTCACCACAAAGGTAATCATTTACATTTATATATGCAAGAATCGTGCCAAGTTCTTGGCAATACAAACAGGAAAACGCGCCAACAACACCCACAAAATATAGGTATTGTTGTATTCTTGACAATAACCCGTTGTTGTGAATTTTACAATAAGTAGTTGTTGTTAGTGATACAATATAGTAGTTGGTTGATGAATAATGTTTTAACTGAATAAAATTTTTTCTAATTTTTTCTTGCATGTTTCAATTTGTTGATATAAATTTGCCATTGAAAAATCAAAAAATACATAATTTTTTAAAGACTATGAATCCTAACGCATTAAGCAAACTCGGTTTGGCAGTGAACCACATCTCGGTGGATTGTGTTGTGCTCGGCCTTTCCGACAGCACATTGTATGTGCTCCTCATCAAGCGAGGCGTAGATGAGAAGGGAAATACCATTTATGACTATAAGTTGCCCGGTGGATTAATCTATACCGACGAGGACCTGGACGACGCGGCGTCGCGTGTGCTCCAAGAGCTCACCGGCGTGCGTAACCTGCACATGATGCAGTTCAAGGCATTCGGTTCACGCGACCGCATCTCCGAGCGCGACGCACAGTGGCTGCAAGAGTCGCTCGACGACAACGTGAAGGCGCTGGTGACCATCGGCTACGTGGCCCTGGGACGCATAGGCCGCAAGCTCAACCTGCACAATGCCGGCAACGAGGTGTGCTGGGTGCCTGTGAACGAAGCGCTCAAGATGGATCTCGCATTTGACCACAAGACTATCATCACCGAGGCTCTGAAGGCAGTGCGCCACAACGCTGATGCCGATCCCGCCGTGCTCTACACGCTGCTTCCCGCAAAGTTCACCGCACTGCAGCTGCGCATGCTCTATGAATTCATATATAATAAGGATATCGACGTGCGCAACTTCAAGAAGAAGATGATGCAGCTGGCCTACATCGAGCCGCTCAACGAGTATGAGCAGGGTGTGGCTCACCGCGCTGCACGCTATTACCGCTTCAATCGCGTGAAATACAAGAAGTCTCGCCGCGGAACGGAGTAACTTCGTTAACGATGACGATGCGCTGCGCTACGATGACGATGACTCTTTTTTGACGATAACGATGCGCTACGCTACGAAAGACGAAAGACGAAAGACGAAAATGCTGGCGCATTTTTACGAAAAACTCGATATATCGATTACTCGATTAAACTTTTAAACCTTTAAACTCTTAAACTTTTACAAAACGATGTATTTATTAGGATATGACATAGGCAGCTCGTCGGTCAAGGCCAGTCTGGTCGAGGCTGCGAGCGGCCGTTGCGTTGCCCAGGCGTTCTACCCGGGCGACGAAGCCCCCATCATCGCCGTCAAGCCCGGCTGGGCCGAGCAAGACCCCGAGAGCTGGTGGCAATATCTCACGCTCGCCACTCGCGACGTGATGGAACAGAGCCATGTGGACAAGAACGACATCAAGGCGATAGGCATCTCATGGCAGATGCACGGGCTGGTGTGCGTTGACAAAGACCTTAACGTGCTGCGCCACAGCATCATCTGGTGCGACTCACGCGCAGTCCCCTACGGCAACGCCGCATTCAACGCCCTGGGCGAGGAATACTGCCTGAGCCACCTGCTCAACTCTCCCGGCAACTTCACCGCTGCCAAACTGGCATGGGTCAAGGAGAACGAGCCCGAACTCTACAATCGCATCTACAAGATCATGCTCCCCGGCGACTACATCGCCATGAAGTTGAGCGGCGAGTGCGGCGTGACCATCGAGGGTCTGAGCGAGGGCATGTTCTGGGACTTCAAGAACAACTGCGTGTCTAGGGAACTCATGGAGCACTTTGGCTTCGACGAGTCGTTCATACCCGAAATAGTTCCCACCTTCGGGGTTCAGTGCCGCGTGAATGCGGCAGCGGCAGCCCATCTGGGACTTGCCGAGGGCACCCCTGTCACCTATCGTGCTGGCGACCAGCCTAACAATGCATTGTCACTCAACGTGTTCAATCCCGGTGAAATCGCATCTACCGCAGGCACATCGGGCGTGGTGTATGGCGTGCTTGGCGAGGTAAACTATGACCCCAAGTCACGTGTCAACACATTTGCCCACGTCAATTACACCCCCGAGCTCACCCGCCTGGGCGTGCTGCTGTGCATCAACGGCACCGGTATCCTCAACTCATGGATGCGCCGCGTGTGTGGCATCGACCTCAACTATGTGCAGATGAACGAACTAGCATCCCAGGTGCCCATCGGCAGCGAGGGTGTGACGATACTCCCCTTTGGCAACGGAGCCGAGCGCATGCTGGAGAACCGCAGCAGCGCATGCAACATCAGCGGCGTTGACTTCAACCAGCATGGCCGCGGGCACCTCATGCGTGCCGCACAGGAGGGCATCGTGTTCTCGTTTATGCATGGTATCGAAATCATGAAGGGCATGGGCATGGACGTGCAACGCATACGCGCTGGCCACGCCAACATGTTCCTGAGCCCCATTTTCCGCGAGACACTCGCCGGTGTGGCGGGAGTTCCCATCGAGCTTTACAACACCGACGGTGCAGCCGGAGCAGCCAAGGGCGCGGGCATGGGTGCTGACATCTACAAGGACAACGATGAGGCATTCGGCACACTGGAGAAGATGGCAACCATCGAGCCAGTTGCTGCTCACGCCGAGCAGTATGCCGAGGCTTACGCCCGCTGGACAGCCCGCCTCGACAAGGAGATGTAGTATCTTCCTAATCCTAGAAAATCTGGAACCATTAAGAAAATAAAACAAACAACATAATTAACGACTTAAAACATTAACAAAAATGGCTAACAAAGAATTTTTCCCCGAGATTGGTAAGATTAAATTTGAAGGTAAAGAGAGCAAGAACCCCCTGGCATATCGTTACTACGATGCCGAGAAGGTGGTCCTCGGCAAGAAGATGAAAGACTGGTTCAAGTTTGCGATGGCTTGGTGGCACACATTGTGCGCCGAGGGTGCCGACCAGTTTGGCCCCGGCACAAAGTCTTTCCCCTGGAACACAGCAGAGTGCCCCATGCAGGCTGCTAAGGACAAGGTTGACGCAGGCTTCGAGTTCATGACCAAGATGGGTATCGAATACTTCTGCTTCCACGATGTGGACCTCGTTGAAGAGGCAGCTACCGTTGAGGAGTATGAGGCACGCATGAAAGAAATCGTGGCTTACATCAAGGAGAAGATGCAGGAAACCGGCATCAAGAACCTGTGGGGTACAGCTAACGTATTCGGCAACAAGCGCTATATGAACGGCGCTGCCACCAACCCCGACTTTGATGTTGTGGCTCGTGCTTCCGTTCAAATCAAGAACGCTATCGACGCTACTGTCGAGCTGGGCGGCACATCATACGTGTTCTGGGGCGGCCGCGAGGGCTACATGACCCTGTTGAACACCGACCAGAAGCGTGAGAAAGAGCACCTGGCAACTATGCTCACCATGGCTCGCGACTACGCTCGCGCTAAGGGTTTCAAGGGTACATTCCTCATCGAGCCCAAGCCCATGGAGCCCACTAAGCACCAGTATGACGTGGACACAGAGACCGTTATCGGCTTCCTCAAGGCTCACGGCCTGGACAAGGACTTCAAGGTGAACATCGAGGTTAACCACGCAACACTCGCCGGCCACACCTTCGAGCACGAGCTCGCTTGCGCCGTTGACGCTGGCATGCTGGGCAGCATCGACGCTAACCGCGGCGACTACCAGAACGGCTGGGACACTGACCAGTTCCCCATCGACAACTTCGACCTCACCCAGGCAATGCTCGAGATCATCCGCAACGGCGGTTTCCAGGACGGCGGCACAAACTTCGACGCAAAGACACGCCGCAACAGCACCGACCTTGAGGACATCTTCATCGCTCACATCGCTGCCATGGACGCAATGGCACGCGCGCTCGAGAGCGCAGCTGCAGTGCTCGAGGAGTCTCCCCTTCCCCAGATGAAGAAGGATCGCTATGCTTCGTTCGACGCAGGCATGGGCAAGGACTTCGAGGACGGCAAGCTCACACTGGAGCAGGTTTACGAGTATGGCAAGCAGGTGGGCGAGCCCAAGCAGACCAGCGGCAAGCAGGAACTGTGCGAGGCTATCCTCAACATGTATGTGTAAATTAACTGACTGATAAACGTCTGGGTACCCGGCTTGGGCTGGGTACCTGGATTTATTGCATAATAACTAAAACTATGGCAAATCAAGAAAAAGGCAGCAAAGCCTATTTGTTTTCGATTGTTCTCGTAGCCGTGCTGGGCGGTTTGCTCTTCGGTTACGACACCGCAGTGATATCAGGAGCCGAGAAAGGCCTTCAGGCGTTCTTCCTGGGTGCAGGTGACTTCCAGTACACCGACGCTCTCCACGGCTTCACCTGCTCAAGCGCCCTTATCGGCTGTATCATCGGTAGTGCGCTGAGTGGACTCTTTGCATCACACCTGGGCCGCAAGCGTTCGCTCTTCATGGCGGGTGTGTTCTTCTTCCTGAGTGCGCTGGGTTCTTACAACCCCGAGTTCCTTTTCTTTGAGCACGGCAAGGCAACTTACAGTCTGCTTGTAGTCTTCAACCTTTATCGCGTGCTTGGCGGTATCGGTGTGGGCCTTGCATCGGCTATCTGCCCCATGTACATCGCCGAGGTTGCTCCCAGCAACATGCGCGGAACACTCGTGTCGTGGAACCAGTTTGCTATCATCTTCGGCCAGCTGGTGGTTTACTTTGTAAACTTCCTCATCCTGGGCGAACACACTAATCCCGTTATCGAGCAAATCGGTGCTGGCGTTTACAGCGTGACTGCCGACAGCGACCCCTGGACCATTGCAACCGGCTGGCGCTACATGTTTGGCAGCGAGGCTGTTCCCGCAGGTCTCTTCGCATTGCTCGTTTGCTTCGTTCCCGAGACTCCTCGCTACCTGGCAATGACAGGTAAGGACGAGAAGGCTCTGGACGTATTGAGCAAAATCAACGGTCTTGATAAGGCAAAGGAAATCCTTGCCGAAATCAAGAACACCGCAGCCGTTAAGACCGAGAAGCTGTTCACCTATGGCGTGATGGTTATCTTCATCGGCATCATGCTGAGCGTGTTCCAGCAGGCAATCGGTATCAACGCCGTTCTTTACTATGCACCCCGCATATATAGCGACATGGGATTGAGCGACCCCATGATGGTTACCGTGATTACTGGTACCATCAACCTGGCGC
The DNA here is from genome assembly GCF_045598405.1 of Sodaliphilus sp. NCBI lineage: Bacteria > Pseudomonadati > Bacteroidota > Bacteroidia > Bacteroidales > Muribaculaceae > Sodaliphilus > Sodaliphilus sp. The sequence goes on along the minus strand of NZ_JAZLLZ010000024.1, from coordinate 18,707 downwards.
TCACTTGCGTTGCAATCTTCACCGTTGAGAAACTGGGTCGCAAGCCCCTGCTCATCGTTGGTTCATTAGGTATGGCTATCGGCGCTTTCGGTGTTGCCTTGACATTTGGCAATCCCGGCATGAGCGCACTGTGCATGGCAAGCATCATGATTTACAGCGCATGCTTCATGTTCTCTTGGGGCCCCATCTGCTGGGTTTACATCAGCGAAATCTTCCCCAATACCATCCGTGGTGCCGCAGTTGCTATCGCAGTAGCATTCCAGTGGATTTTCAACTTCATCGTGAGCTCATCGTTCGTGCCCATGTTCAACATGCACCTCACCGAGGGCGACGACTTCGGCCACTGGTTCACCTACGGCATGTATGGCGTGATTTGCGTCATCGCAGCCATCTTCGTGTGGAAGCTTGTCCCCGAGACCAAGGGCAAGACCCTCGAAGACATGAACAACCTGTGGAAAAAGAAATAATCACTATTACTATCTCCCGGATAGCCCGGCAATTCCGGAAAATCCGGGAGAATAATCTAAAACTAGATAAAAAGAGCCGTCCCTATTATCTATTTTTGGAAGAAAAATCTTAATTTATGACTAAACGACTATTTTCAATACTGGCTGCCGCATTGTTGTGCACAGTGTGCGCAGTGGCGCAGGACAAGCCCGTGATCAAGGTTGAGACCACTGGCGTGCAGCTCGTGTTCAAGGTGGGCGACAACGGCCGCCTGTACCAGAGCTACCTGGGCAAACCCCTCACTCACGACAGCGACCTGCATCACCTGCCCCGTGGCATCGAGGCATACCTGACCCACGGCATGGAAGACTACTTCGAGCCCGCTCTGCACGTGGAGCATAGCGACCACAACAGCACCTGCGAACTCAAGTATCAGTCGCACAGCGTGACTACCCAGGCCGACGGCGCTCAGCACACCGTCATCACCCTGGCCGACGACGTCTATCCCACAACGGTGAAGATGCACTTCATCGCCTATAAGGACCAGGACATCATCGTGACCAATACCGAGATTATCAACGGCGAGAAGAAACCCGTGGTGCTCCACAAGTTTGCCTCTAGCCTGCTCAACATCAACCGCAGCCGCTACTTCCTCACCGAGTATCACGGTGACTGGGCTGCCGAGGTTGCTATGAGCGAGACCGAGCTCAACTTCGGCAAAAAGGTGCTCGACACCAAGCTGGGCAGCCGCGCCAGCATGTTCATTCCCTCGTTCTTCCAGCTGAGCCTCGACGCTCCTGCTACCGAGAACGCGGGCAATGTGCTCGTGGGCACACTGGCGTGGACCGGTAACTACCAGTTCACATTCGAGGTTGACAACAACGGCGTGCTGCGTCTGCTCTCGGGCATCAACCCCTATTTCTCTGAATACACCCTCAAGGCAGGCGAAACATTCACCACCCCCGACTTTATCTTCACCTTGAGCGACAGCGGCCGCGGCAAGGCTGCCCGCAACTTCCACAACTGGGCACGCAACTACCGTCTCAAAGACGGCAAGGGCACCCGCATGACGCTGCTCAACAACTGGGAGGCTACCTACTTCGACTTCAACGAGGAGAAGCTCGCCGGACTCATGGGCGAGGCCAAGAAACTGGGCGTGGACATGTTCCTGCTCGACGACGGATGGTTTGGCAACAAGTATCCGCGCAGCAGCGACCACCAGGGTCTGGGCGACTGGGACGAGACCAAGGACAAACTCCCCAACAAGATTGGCTACCTGTGCAAGACAGCCAAGGAGAAGGGCGTGAAGTTCGGCATCTGGATTGAGCCCGAGATGGTTAACCCCAAGAGCGAACTCTATGAGAAGCACCCCGACTGGGTGATCCACCTGCCCAACCGCAAGGAATACTACTTCCGCAACCAGCTGGTGCTCGACCTGAGCAACCCCAAGGTGCAGGAGCATGTGTTCGGCGTGGTTGACCGCATCCTCACCGAGAACCCCGAAGTGGCGTTCTTCAAGTGGGACTGCAACTCACCCATCACCAACATCTGGTCAAACTACCTCAAGGACAAGCAGACTCACCTCTACATCGACTATGTGCGCGGCCTGTACAAAGTGCTCGACCGCATCAAGGCCAAATATCCTAACGTGCCCATGATGCTCTGCTCGGGCGGCAGCGGCCGCATCGACTATGAGGCACTCGAATACTTCACCGAGTTCTGGCCCAGCGACAACACCGATCCCGTGGAGCGCCTCTACATCCAGTGGGGCTACAGCAGCGTGTATCCCGTCAAGGCACAGTGCGCTCACGTGACCACATGGAACAAAGAGAGCGACATCAAGTTCCGCGTGGACGTGGCTAGCATGGCAAAACTGGGATTCGACATCAAGTTCTCTGACATGAGCAAGGACGATGCCGAGTTCTGCCGCAACGCTGTGACCAACTACAACCGCATGAAGCCCGTGATCCTCGACGGCGACCAGTATCGCCTTGTATCGCCCTACGAGGGCCGTCACGCGAGCACAATGTTTGTTAGCGAGGACAAGAGCAAGGCTGTTGTGTTTGCCTTTGACGTCAACCCCCGCTATCGCGAGCACCTGCTGCCTGTGAAGTTGCAGGGACTGGATCCCAACCGCCAGTACAAGGTTAAGGAGACCAACGAGCGTGGCAACAACTACTGGTTCAACGGCCGCACCTACTCAGGTGAGTACCTGATGACCGTGGGCCTCGACCTGTTCTCGACCCGCCGCGGCCTCACCAGCCACATTCTCGAGCTCGAGTAAAAGACACAATATTTTGAATCATTGTTGTCCGGTAAAAAAAGAAAATATTTTTATTTTGATTTTTATGCTTAGAAAATAGCTTGCTCTGCATGGCGTGAGCCATATAAACTAAAAAATCATTTTCTTTTTTATTCTATACCAAGCCCCGGTTATACCAAAGTATCGTAACTAGCAGTGTTTGGGGGAAGTTAGAACAACTCTCCTGATTTTAACCGGACAGCAATAATATTGAATCATAAGAGATTGCGCCGTGTCAAACGTCGGCGCAATCTCTTTTTTGTGCCAATTACTGCAAATTGTTGCAGCAATACATATCCGTCAGGATATTCTTTCCGTGCAGGCTCTTGGAGTTTCGCCCCTGCGTGCCTACATGGTTATCAAAGGTACTGTCCTTCGGACAGAATGCAATTTTGATGCGGTTACCATGTTAACATTAGGGTTTTTCTTGCATTTATGCGAAAAAATGAGTAATTTTGTAATTTGGAAAAAAACCGCAAAAACATAATACTGAATTTACATGAAGGTTAAATTACATCGCGAAGGTCAAAATATAATACTCGTAGTCCTGTTTATCCTTGTCGTGGTCAACGCTGCGGCACTCTATTTCATTGACTACAAGCCAGTACCCATCACGTTTATCGTGCTGTCGGTAATCTTGTTTGCGCTTGTGCTCAACTTCTTCAGGCTCCCTCGTCGCCACTTCAAGGGCGAGAACGACGGCACCGTGGTGGTATCTAGCGTGGATGGCACCGTGGTTGCACTGGAAGAGGTGTATGAGGACGAGTACCTGCACCGCAACGTGATACAGCTCTCGGTGTTCATGACCGTGTTTAACGTGCATGCCAACTGGGTGCCCGTGGCTGGCGACGTGAAATATGTGAAACACCACTCGGGACGCTTCCTGGCAGCCAACCTGCCCAAGTCGAGCACCGACAACGAGCGCTCAACCATCGTGATCAAGACTCCGCAGGGCGAGGATATCCTCGTGCGCCAGATTGCTGGTGCAGTGGCTAGACGCATCGTCACCTATGTGGAAGCGGGCGAGAAAGTAAATCTCGACGATTTCATCGGCTTCATCAAGTTTGGCTCGCGAGTGGATATCTACCTGCCGCTCGACACCGAGATCATGGTGAAACTGGGCGATAAGACCTGGGGCGGAGAGACACAAATCGCACGACTCAAGAAATAAAGCAATCCCCCTTGGCCCAAAGGGCAAAAGAAACATAATATTTTAGGAAGATAAGCAAATCAATGAACGCAATAAAGAACAATATACCCAACGCAATCACTAGCCTGAACCTGCTGTGCGGCGCTATGGCGATAGTGATGTCGTTCAGCGGCAAGCAGGAAATAGCATGGGGGCTGAACGGTTTCGAGATGGCATACGCGCTGATTGCGCTGGCTGCCGTTGCCGATTTTTTCGACGGTTTCTCGGCACGCCTGCTGCACGCAGTGAGCAACATAGGCGCTGAACTCGACTCGTTGAGCGACCTGGTGAGCTTCGGCCTGGCACCAGCCATGGTGCTTCTCAACATGATGCGCGGCTACGACGAGCCGTGGTGGTGCTACGTGGCGCTGCTGTTGGGAGTATTCGGCGCAGTGCGCCTGGCACGATTCAACGTGGACACTAACCAAACCACAACCTTCACCGGCCTGCCCATACCTGCCAACGCCATTTTCTGGATTGGCTTCACCGCATGGTATGCCGAGCACCAGATGCCCGTGTGGGCAGTTGCGATTGCTGTGGTGGCGCTGTCTTACCTCATGGTGTGCCCGCTGCGCATGTTCTCGCTGAAACTGCACAGCATGAGCGTGAAAGAAAACTGGGCACAATATTTGCTTATTCTATCAACAGTAGCACTCGTAGCCACGCTGGGATTGCCCGGACTGGCTGTGATGATTGCGCTATATGTAATCATTTCTATTGTTAAACACGAAAAGTAAAAAGAAAGCATGCATCTGTTGATATTTTTTGCAATCTTGCTGTTGCTGTTGATTGCTTACCCGCTTGTGAAAATATTCCTTTTTGCCCGCAAAGTGCGCAAGGGAATACGCAAGGTGAAAGAAGACGTCAACAAGCAATATGAACAGCAACACGCCGACTCATCGTCAAAGCACGGCAACACCAAGGTGTTCAGCGACGAGGGCGTGGACGTGGAATATGAACGCGTGGACGGCCCGCGCAAGCAGATCGAAAGCCCCACACGCGTGGAGACCGAAGAGCAAGTGACCGACGTGGAATACGAGAAGGTCTAGTTCTTCCTAGGCTTTGGTCTCCCACGGAGGCACAGAGGACACAGAGATTATTTTCCTTCAGAAAAAAATGATTTCTTCTTTTTATCTTGCTCTTAATAGTTTGTCGCACATTTCTTTTTAATTATTTACAAGTTTCGCATGTTGTTAAAATATCATCTAACATCGGTAAGTCGCGTACTTTCAGCACGCCATCCCTTTGTTTTCTTTAACCGAGGGTTACGTTCGCTACGCTCACTTCACCCCCGGTTATCGATAGTCGCACAAGATGCGACCACGCACCTATCGGTGCGATTAATACCTTATAAATTACAGCTTGCGAAACTTGTATAATTATTCTAATTATTTTAATTTCTTTCAGTTATAATAAATTAAATCCGTGTAATCGGTGAGATCCGCGCGGGTAGCTCTAAAAATTTTTATTTTGTTAACACGGATGTGCACATTTCCAGCACACCAGCGTGGTAACTTTGCAGCGTGAAAGAAAAAATAATGCCTCTTGCAGTTGCCAGATGTGTATTATTTGAGTAAATTTGTAAACCGAAAACAACAATTAAAACAAGACATAAAATGGAAGATAACGAAATGAGAAACGAGGCTATGGAACAGCCCAAGCAGCCGCAGCGTGCAGCTGTGTCGCCCGAGAAGTTAAAAGCCCTCCAGGTAGCGATGGACAAGATCGACAAGACCTATGGCAAGGGTTCAATCATGAAGATGGGTGACGACCACATCGAGAATATCGACGTGATCCCCACAGGTTCGATAGGCCTTGACTGGGCCCTGGGCGTGGGCGGATATCCCCGCGGCCGCATCATCGAGATCTACGGTCCCGAGTCATCAGGTAAGACCACCCTCGCCATCCATGCTATTGCCGAGGCACAGAAACGCGGCGGCATCGCAGCCATCATCGACGCAGAGCACGCGTTCGACCGCTTCTATGCCGAGAGCCTGGGCGTTGACGTGAACAACCTGTGGATTTCGCAGCCCGACAACGGCGAGCAGGCACTTGAAATCGCCGATCAGCTCATCCGTTCATCGGCAATCGACGTGATCGTCATCGACTCTGTCGCAGCCCTCACCCCCAAGGCCGAAATCGAAGGCGAGATGGGCGAGAGCAAGATGGGTTTGCAGGCTCGCCTCATGAGCCAGGCTCTGCGCAAGCTCACTGCCACCATCAGCAAGACCAACACCTGCTGCATCTTCATCAACCAGTTGCGCGACAAGCTGGGCGTGCTCTTCGGCAACCCCGAGACCACAACCGGCGGCAACGCTCTCAAGTTCTACTCTAGCGTGCGCATCGACATACGCCGCATAGGCCAGATCAAGGACGGCGAGCAAGTGCTGGGTGCTCTCACACGCGTGAAAGTGGTGAAGAACAAGGTTGCTCCCCCCTTCCGCAAGACCGAGTTCGAAATCCTCTTTGGCCAGGGCATCAGCAAGGTGGGCGAGATCCTCGACCTGGGCGTGCAGTATGGCATCGTGAAGAAGAGCGGCGCATGGTACTCCTATGAGGGCACCAAGCTGGGCCAGGGACGCGACGCTGCCAAGCAGATGGTTGCCGACAACCCCGAACTCGCCGAAGAACTCGAAGCAAAGATTATGGAAGCATTGAAGGGATAATTATATCACCTAACAATACGCGAGGTAGATGCACAACAAAGCACCTGCCTCGTTTTTTACACCCCGCCCTATTCGGAATTAACTGCAAATTTACAGTAAATCTCGAATAAAAAAATCTGCAAAGCACTGTGTTTTTTCAAATACGACCTTTGTATATCCGGAATTTTGTGTAAATTTGCAGTAAATTCCGAATAGAAATATCTATATGAAACAATACATACAACGATACAATTATCTGCAAAAACTTATTGACCGCCGCAACAATGGTGAGATCAAAGTCATCACTGGTTCGCGCAGGTGTGGTAAGTCATGGCTGTTGAGCAAGATATACTTTGACTGGCTTGTGTCTAACGGCGTTGCACAAGACAACATCATTTCAATCACCTTTGACACCGATGACATTGATGACACTGGTGACTTGACTAACCCCGAAGAACTAAAAGCCTATTTGCGCTCACGTATTGTAAGCGAGAGCGAGGACTATTACATTTTTCTCGATGAAATTCAGGAAGTTGAAGGATTTGAAAAAATCGTCAACGGACTAAACAAGAAAGACAATGTGGATGTCTATGTGACAGGTTCAAACTCCAAATTCCTTTCAAGTGACATAAACACCCTGTTTCGTGGACGTGGCGACGAGGTAAGGCTATACCCGTTATCGTTCAGTGAATTTTGCGAAAACCGTACAGAACCAAGGCAAGAGTTGTGGAAAGAGTATTACACCTTTGGTGGTATGCCAGGACTTCTGGGTCACAAAAAAGCCGAGGAGAAAACGGCTTATTTGCAACGGTTATGGACTAAAACCTATATTGACGATGTGGTGGAACGCCACAACGTGAAGAACCGACAAGCATTCGAGTCCCTTGTTGATATGCTCTGTTCCTCAATCGGTTCACTTACAAATCCAACGAAAATCGCTAACACGATCAACTCCCTGCAACACATCAAGGTTGATTCAGAAACAATCAACACATATTTAGGGTATCTGCAAGAGTCATACTTGTTTGAGGCGGCAAAACGCTATAACATAAAAGGAAAGCGATACTTTGAGTCTATCAAAAAATACTATTCAGTGGATCTCGGGCTTAGGAATGCCCGTCTAAACTATCGCCAACAAGAAATCACCCACATCATGGAAAACGTAGTGTTTAATCACCTATGTATGCGAGGGTATAAAGTTGACGTGGGCGTTATTGAAAAACGCGAGATGACAAATGGGAAATCGCAATACAAGCAATATGAGGTAGATTTCATTGCCACTAATGGCATTGAAAAATACTATATACAGAGTGCTTATGCTTTACCCGACGAATCAAAACGCGAACAAGAATTAGCATCACTGAAACGCATCGACGACTCTTTTCAAAAAGTAATAATCGTGGGTGATGATATTATGACATACACCGATGACAATGGTTTCGTTTTTATGGGCCTGTTCCAATTCTTAAGTAATGAAAAAGTTCTTTCATAGGCTCTATTCGGAATTTACTGCAAATTTACAGTAAATTCCGAATAAAAAAAACAATCTATGATTTCCAAGGATCTTGTCATCTATGAAATCCTCCTTGTTATAGCATACCTAAAAAGCCCTGCCACCGTGATGGTAGCAGGGCTTATTATTGCGTTGCTCAAGGATTACTCCTCGGGGAGCATGATTACCTCTACGTGGGTACCCTTAGCCAGAAGCACGTTCTTGACGAATGCGCTGATGCTAGCGGGAGTCTGAGCCTCAACGAGTGCCTTGTAGGTGCTGTTGATGTCAGTGCCTTTGCTCACATAGAAGTTGAGAACCTGGAGCCAGTAGCCGTTCTCCTTTACATTTGTGTCAAAGTCCTTGATCATTACTTCCTTGATGTCCTTGAGCGTTGCCTCATCGACTGTAGAAGCCACAGTGTTGATTTCCTGACGCATGATATCGAGCGCGAGGTCTTTCATGTCAGGCTTGAAGGGGCAGCTACCCAGGATATAAGTGTAGTTCATGTCGCCGAATGTGCTTGCGCCACCACGTGCGCCTGCTGAGTAAGCAGCACCAGCATCCTCACGAATCTTCTTCAAGTAAATCTTGTCGAGCACCTGAGCAGCCATCTTGGCCTTGATGCTGTTCTCAAGGTTGAAGGGAGTCTTGTCGTAGGTGTACCAGTAGAAGCGGGCGTTGGCCTTGGGAGTTTCCATCTTGCGAGTGAACTGGTTCACAACGTCCTTAGCGGGACGCTCAATCACATTCTTGTAGTTCTCAAGTTTCTTGGGGTTGCCAGGAAGCGAAGCGATATACTGGCAGATGTATTCACGGATAAGTTTCTCGTCGAAGTTACCCACGAAGTAGAATGTGAAGTCGGCAGCGTTAGCGGTGCGTTCTTTAGCAATCTGCATGATGCGGTCGTAGTTCACGTCCTTGAGGTTCTCGGCATTGAAGGGGAGCTCACGCCATGAGTGGTTCTCGATGGTGTTGTTGACAGAGTCGCCAAACACCGCCTCGGGCTGGAGGTCCTTGTTCTTGAGCACAGTCTCGAGCTGGCTCATGAGGTTGCCGTAAGACTTCTCGTCCTTGCGGATGTCGGTGAAACGGAGGTAAGCGAGCTGGAACATGGTCTCAAGGTCCTTAACGGTTGACTTACCGCTCACGCTCTCATAGCTGGTAGAGAGAGAAAGACTTGCGTTGGCTTGCTTGCCGGCAAGAGCCTTCTCGAGCTCGGTAGCGTCAAACTCGCCGAGGCCGCTCACCATCATTGCGTAGTCAAACATCTCGAGATTAGCCCAGTCTTTCTTGTCGTAGAGAGACTTGCCACCTTTAGACTCGGCCTGCATCATGATTTCGTTCTCCTTGAAGTCGGTCTTTTTGAGGACAACCTTGGCGCCATTGCTCAAAGTGAGCTCGGTGTATCCGAACTTGTCGCCGGCCTTCTCCTTAACGATCTTGCCAGGCTTGGGCAGATTAGCGATAAGGGGCTCGTCCTTCACGTTGTCAACATAAGCCTCAACGGGAGCATTGAATGCATCGGTGATGGCTGTGTGCAGTGCAGTTGCCTCGGGATATACAGCGCCGTCCTTCTCCTGGTTGAGGTTGAGGACCACGAGGTTCTTCTCGTCCTTGCTCACGAGCTGGGGAAGCAGCTGGTTGAGTGCCTCGACGGGAATCATGGGAGTGATCTGCTGCATGATTTGGTATTCCTGCTCGATTGAGGGGATGGGCTCGCCCTCAAGATAGTTGGCAGCGAATGAGCGGCCGTAGCGCTCGTTAGAGATCTTGGTGCGCTCGTTATAAGTCTTCTCGAGGCGGCTCATGTACTCTTCACGTGCACGTACAAACTCTGAACCGGTGAAACCGTGCTGAACGGCACGATTGATCTCGGTCATCACGGCCTTCATAGCCTCGTTGTACTTGCCCTCCTTGGGAAGGAAGTAAACAGTGAACGCGCCTTTGGTTTTAGAGAAGAGGTAGTTGCCGTCGCCACAGCTTGCCTGCAAGAAAGGGCAGTCGGCTTCAAGAGTCTTCTCGGCAAAACGCTTGTTGAGCATGTCACCCACCAGGTCGAGGACATAGTCCTCAATCATATAAGCCATCGAAGCCTTCTCCTCGCGGGTTGTTGCTTCGTGCTTGAACATAACCTCAACGATGCTGTACTGCTGTTCCTTGTCCTTGTCAACCACGATGATAGCCTTCTCGTTGTCGGGCACTACCTCGTCAACCACCTGTGCAGCGTCGGCTGCGGCTGCGGGGATAGAACCAAACATTTCCTTAATTTTAGCCTCGGTAGCGTCAACGTCGATGTCGCCCACCACGATGATTGCCTGGTTGTCGGGACGATACCACTTGTGGTAGTAGTCGCGAATCTCGTTATACTTGAAGTTGTCAATCACGCTCATCAAGCCGATGGGCATGCGCTTGCCGTACTTTGAGCCGGGGTAGAGGGTCTCAAGGTTGCGTTCCAGGATGCGCTGGCTTGCGCTGCTGCGCAGGCGCCACTCCTCGTGAATCACGCCACGCTCCTTGTCGATCTCCTCGTCTTCGAGAAGCAGGCCGTTGCTCCAGTCCTTGAGGATGAGCAAGCAAGAGTCGAGAGCGCTCTGGCGGGTTGAGGGAACGTCGTTGATGTTGTAAACGGTCTGGTCAACGCTAGTGTAAGCGTTAAGGTCACGGCCAAACTCCACGCCCAGTGTGCGGGTGTAGTCGATAACGCCGTTGCCGGGGTAGTTCACGGTGCCGTTGAATGCCATGTGCTCCAGGAAGTGAGCGAGACCACGCTGTGACTCTTCCTCCTGAATAGAACCTACACGCTGAGCGATGTAGAAGTTCACACGGTGTTCGGGATACTCGTTGTGACGCACATAGTAAGTGAGTCCGTTGGCCAGCTTGCCCATGCGCACCTCGGGGTCCACGGGGATGGGAGGCATCTGGGGCATCTGTGCCATGGCTGTGCCTGCAACTAGCATCAGGGCAGCAACCAGTAAGTGTTTTAGTTTCATAATTTATAAATTTATAAAATAATATTGTTTATTCAACCATCAGTTAACGACACACATTTCGCTAATATAGTGACAAAATTAATATTTTCTGCTCTTATAGACGCAACAGGGGGATAAAAAGTTACACAATTAAGTGCTAAAAAATGTTTATCACGGGCGGAAATAGCACATCTGCGCCATGCAAGACGGTGTCTTGATATTACCAATAATCTGTACAGCAACAACTTAATCCACTTGCTCGGTTAATATGGTTTTTGTGGGGCCACGTGTAGTAATTTTGCAGCGTGAACAATAAAACGATAACATCATGAACAACGAAACCGAAAATTTTGTACCCGAAATCGACACTACGGTTGTCTTGGAACCAAGCATGGCGCAAGCTACCCCAAAGAGTGAACCGCTGGAAACACAGTTAGAAAACGCCTGCCAGCGCATGGGCATCGCCCCTGAGTCGCGCCCCCGCATTCTGGATGTGCTCCAGTCGCTCAACGTCGCGGCACCCACCGATGAGGCCGTGCAGATGCTCGACCTGGCGCTGCGCCACGACGAGGATGTGAAGAATGCCGATGCACAAGGCTACTTGCGCGGCCGCAACGAGAACATCGACGCTAGCATCCACCCCGAGCAACACCAGGAGGACACCGAGGCAGCCCAACGCACATTCCCTCGCTACACGCGTCGCAGCGTGTGGGACTGAAACTTTACACAACTCAACATTTTTATAACCCGTAACTATACTTATAGCTACAAATAACCCTTAATTCTATTAAAACTATGAAAGAAGAAAATTGCACTAGTCGCATCTTGCGACATGCAGCGGAGGCGGTGACACGCCACCCCGTCCTTGTGTTTTCAATCGTCATGAGCATCATGCTGCTGGCCATGTTCATGTCGCAGTGCACCGCCGAGACCCTTCTCGCCGCGGCAATCATCCCCGGAGTGGCTGGCGGCAAGCATGTGGTAGATGGCCCGCTCACAACCGACCTCACCCGCGAGACATCGCCATCGCTGCTGCTCAACGAGATTGACCGACAGATCGTGAAAATCCGCCCTATGGCAACTCCTGTGGACCAAATCTCACGCTATGCCGGCGCCAAGCACTCGGGCGCGATGCAGGTGGACTACTACAACGTGGACACCAAGCCCACCGCCACAACGCTTGCCGATGACTACAGCGAGAGCACTTCAACGGCGAAAGGATCGCCCAAAGCGCTCCTCTCGACCGACGATGACCAGATGTTTGACGCCAGCGACACCATCCTCGTGCAAGGAGTGTATGGATATGAACCCGACGGCGTGGCACGAAGCAAGAACGAGCTGGTGCTGTATGTGACCGAACGCACCGACGACGGCATCGTGGTGATGGCAGTGAACGGCAAGCGCGTGGGCGCATTCATGGGATGCGTGCCCAACCTCGAAGCAGGCACCACGCTGGTGCGCATGGGTCGTGCAGCAAGCGAACTCGACGTGATGTCGCCACAATATGAGGCGATGCCGCAGAAGGACAGCAACTACTGCCAGATCTTCAAGATGCAGGTCGAACAGAGCACGCTGCAGAAGCTCGCCAACAAAGAGACCGACTGGACAATGAGCGACCAGGAAGAAGCTGCCATCTACGACATGCGCCTGGGCATGGAGAAGTCATTCCTCTTCGGGGTGAAGCAACGCCTGTGGCACCCCGACAAGAAGGAGAACATCCTGTTCACCGGCGGCATCTGGCACCAGGCTGGCAAGGACTTCCACTACGACAGCGATGTGCTGAGCGAGAACGATGTGGTGGAACTCATGCGCAAAGCCTTCACCGGCAACAACGGCAGCAAGCGCAAGGTGCTGCTGGGAGGAAGCAAGCTCATAGGGGCGTTGAGCCACCTCGATGTGACACGCGTGGTGCGCTCGGGCGAGAGCGTGAGCAAGTGGGGCATCGATTTCACCGAGCTGCGCAGCAAGTTTGGCACGCTCTATCTGCTCCTGAGCGAGGTGTTTGACGATTGCGGAATGGCCGACAACGGGCTCGTGATTGACCCAGAGTATATCCAGAAGTACAGCCACATCCCCTTCAGCACCGAGGCGCTCAACCTGAAGTCGAGCGGCCTGCGCAACACTGATGCGCTTGTGCTCACCGAGGCCAGCTGCCTCGTGCTTCGATACCCGCAGGCTCACATGCGCATCATGAAGGTGTAAATCCTGCGAGAGAACAACAACCAGTGATGTGACAACAAGGAAAGAGCGTGACTGCTTGTCTCATTAGCAGTCACGCTCTTGTTGTTTAAGGCGGGGGTATCCTTATTCACTCGCCGCCGCGCAAGATGTTGTCCACAGGATCCACATCCCCCTCGACAACGCCATCGGCATCATCATCGACACATATGGAGTCGAGTACAGCCTCGTCCATCACCGAGTCGCAATAGGCCTCGTCCATGTCGGCCTTCTCAGGGTAAGAACATGCTCCCACCGTCAGTATCACAATTGCCAGAGCAACTAACTTGATTATTTTCATAGCCATGCGCCGTTCTAAACAAAGAAGGCCTGGAAACCTGATTTCCGTTTCCAAGCCATTCTTTATGGTTAGTTCCTTAAATTAGAGGAGCTCCTGAATCTTCTCCAGGTTGAACTTCTTAGTCTCGCCCATAACGGTGAAGAGGTTGATGATAGCCCAGATACCGCAGCCACCGCAAGTGAGAAGCTTGCCAACACCCTGGCCAGTCTTACCGAGCATGAAACGGTCAACACCGAAACCACCCAAGAACCAAGCAATGAGAAGCATCACCATGGGGCTCTTCAGTGAAAGACCAAGAATCTGCTGTGCCTTCTCCTCGGGAGCAGCCTCAAGAGCTTGAGTCAGGTTTGCGATTTCCTCAGCGGGTACGTTTTCTCTTACTGCAGCGAGTACGCTTTGAACTGTATTTTGTTCCATAATAGAATGTTTCCCGCTTGGTCTCTGGGGCGGGCATTTTTTTTTATTTTGTTTTGTAATTTGTTAATGCACCAAGTTGTGCGAGACCCCCCATCTCTATTCCTCGGCAGTGTTGCTCCAGCATATTGACGGCACAACTCAAGCGCACACAGTTAATTGTCAGTATCTAATAAGACCGCTACTATCATTTTATTAGCAAAAGCATTTTTACAATTAAGTTTTAGTCTTATTGTGGTGCAAATTTAGTAAATATTAATAAACTTTGCACATTATTGTTGTTAATTTATGTTAACTTGTCGTGTACTTTGTGCACGATTTCATTTTGCCTTGAGAATATAGGTGGTAGCACCCTTGCACACTCCCTTGAGGCGGCCGTTCTCCACAATAAAGGGCTGGCCATATACCTGGTCGAAATACTCGCCTGCGGGCAGTGAGGTGGCAAGGTCGAGCGCACGAGATGTAGTAGCGATGTTGACCACTGCCGCGCCCTTGTTGCCGCGGTTCACGAGCATGAGTTCGCCGCTGTCGCTGAACTGCAAGTCTTCCTTTTCGCCTGCCATGGCCGCACGGAACTTGTTCACCGCAACCACCTCGGGGTGGAAGAACTCGTCGTTGCCGCGCTCGCCCAGCACATTGTTGCCATAGTAGTTTGAGCGGGTGGAACCAGCAGGACGGTTGAAAAACAAGGGGGTGCCGTTCTGGCGGGCAGTGAGGAACACCCATCCGCAGCGTATCATCTCGTCGCTGATGCCTGCGGTCTCGTTGCCGTTGCAGTAAGTGTCATGGCTTTCAACCCATGTGGTGAGATACTCGGGAGCAACGCCGTGGTGCCAAGACACCAGATCGATGCCCTTGGCGCTGTGCTTCTCGAGCGCCTGGCACAGGTTCCATCCATAGCCCGAAGCTGTCATGCCGAAGTAGTCGGCATATTCCTTCTCGGGCACGCCGCGGTCTTGCAGCACCTCGCCATAGACAAAGAGGCTGTCCATGGGCAATGCCAACTTGACACCACGAGCAGCCTTGCGGCCGGTGGCAACGTCCCAGAAGTCGTTAACCTTGATGCCGGCTTCCTTGTCGGTGGGGTCGCTGTGCACACCTATATGTTTAGCCGTGTCATAGCGGAAACCGCGCACACCCATTGCCAGCAGCTCGTTGACAAAGTTCATGTAGTAAGCCTGCATGCGAGGATTCTCTGTGTTCACGTCGGGCAGACCGCCGCAGCCCTGCAACGTGCACTGGTAGCGGTCGCTGTAATTCTTGACGGGGGTGAGTCCCTTGGTGTGGAACATCTTCTTGCGTCCGCCCACAGCCTTGTAATATTCAGGCGCAACAGAGTCGGTGCTGAACGAGGTGTGGTTGGGCAGCACGTCCACGATGACACGTATGCCGTGTTTCTTGGCCTCGTCGAGCATCACCTGCATCTCTTCCTTCGTGCCCACGATGTGGTTGCCCACCTTCCAGTCGAGCGGCTGGTAGTAGAAGAACCATCCCTCGTACACGCCATCGGGGCGCTGGCCGAAGATGCGCTTGCTTGTGCCCTGGGGGTTGAAGCAAGTCTGCACAGGCGAGGTCTGTATCATCGTGTAGCCAGCGTCGGCAATCTGCTGCATGTGGGCGGTGATAGTGGGGAAATTCCAGCTCCACACGTGCAAAATAGTCTCGGTATTCACTGCGTTAGGGTCATGCGTAACGCGATCCACGGCACCCGCAGGCACCATCAAGCCAGCCATAGCGGCAAGAGTAAGTAAGTACTTTTTCATAACATCTAAAAATTTCTTTTTACAAAAGTAGTGTATTTTTCTTGTATTTACAAAAATTATGCGTACCTTTATACCCTGTAATCATTGGCTAACCCACAATAGAATATAGTCTATTAAAAAATATATCACATCATGGATAACGATCTGAAAATATTTTGCACTAATACAGGCGAATATGTGGATGTGGAAGGCGGTGAAACACTGCAGCATGTGTATGAACGCATCAAAGACCGCATCGGGTTCTCACCCATCAGCGTGCTTGTCAACAACCGTGACAAGCACATCACCTATCCCCTTTACGGGCCTAAACAAGTAGAGTTCCTGGACCGCAACAGCACGTCGGGCCGCCGTGCCTACATACGCTCGCTGTGCATGGTGCTTTACAAAGCCACCGTGGATCTGTTCCCCGGCAAACGACTCATCGTGCAGCACTCCATAGGCAAGGGGTACTTCTGCACCTTCAAGCACAACCACACGGCTGTAGAAGGCACCACAGTCAAGGCCATCAAGACCCGCATGAAAGAAATCATCGCCGAGGACACCCCCTTCGTCAGGAGAGAACGTCCCACCAAGGAACTCATCGAGCTCTTCGACCAGCGTGGCATGAACGACAAGGTGCGTTTCCTCGCGCATTCTACCGCTCTCTACACCGTTTACTATGAACTAGGTGATATAATCGACACCTTCCACGGTCCTCTGGCTCCGTCAACAGGACATCTATCGACATTCGACCTCATACCCTACAAGGAAGGCATGCTACTGCTAGGCCCTGACCCCGACAACCCGGCCGTTCCCGCCAAGGCTGGCAAGCACGAGAAAATCTACAACGCATTCCTCGAGGGCAAGACTTTCAACGCCATCAACAACGTGAGCGACATGAGCGAGCTCAACTGCGCTATCCTCAACAAGCAAGCCACACAGATCATCGACGTGGCCGAGACACTCCACTCGCAGATGCTCAGTAATATAGCCAGCGAGATTGCACGCCGCTTCAAGAAAGGCGGAGCACGCATGGTGCTCATCGCAGGACCGTC
The DNA here is from genome assembly GCF_045598405.1 of Sodaliphilus sp. Lineage (NCBI taxonomy): Bacteria > Pseudomonadati > Bacteroidota > Bacteroidia > Bacteroidales > Muribaculaceae > Sodaliphilus > Sodaliphilus sp. The sequence goes on along the minus strand of NZ_JAZLLZ010000024.1, from coordinate 1,931 downwards.
GGCAAGCGGCAAAACCACAACCACACGACGACTTGCCACACACCTCAAGACAAAATTCCTCAAACCCAAGATGATCTCGCTCGACAACTACGTGGTGAACCGCGTGGATACACCGCTCGACGAGAATGGCGAATGGGATTTCGAGAACATCAAGGCTGTGGATCTCGAGCTCTTCAACCATGACATGGCCGACCTGCTGGCAGGAAAAGAAGTGAAGATGCCCACATTCAACTTCGAGACCGGCTGCCGCGAGTATCGTGGCGACACAATGCGACTCGAACCCGATGACGTGGTGCTGCTCGAAGGCTTGCATTGCCTCAATCCCGAACTCACCAAGTTCATCCCCGAGGAAATGAAATTCCGCATCTATATCTCTGTGCTCACAACACTCAACATCGACGACCACAACTGGATTTCAACCAGCGATTGCCGCTTGCTGCGCCGCATCATGCGCGACCACAAGAGCCGCGGATTCAGCGCACAGGAAACCATCGAGCGATGGCCCAGCGTGCGCAAGGGTGAAGAAAAATGGATATTCCCCTTCCAAGAGAACGCCGATGCCATATTCAACTCAAGCATCATCTGCGAACTAGCAGTGATGAAAAACTACGCGCTACCCATCCTCGAACAAGTGCCGCCCAATGTGGCAGAACATAGCGAGGCCCACCGCCTTCTCACCTTCCTCAAGGGATTCTACCCCATCGACGGCCGAGAAGTGCCACGCACAAGCCTCTTGCGCGAATACCTGGGATAATTCCCCCCCAAGCAAATAAAACGCGGTGGTTCGAAAAAAACGAGCCACCGCTTGTTATATCTATCCCAAAGCAGCAGCCATATCCGCACATCCAGTCAACTACCATGCGCAATTCCGACGGCCTGCGGCCATCGGTTACGATGCAATGTGACGACACCGTCGTCAATTAGCCACTGATCCGAGAACATATCAATAAACAGCGTGTATTCCCAATTAGCAAGGTCGTGACAAACAAAATAGGCAAGGTCACGGCAAACAACATCCCAAAAGGGATGTGATATAGTAGGCAGCTATGCAGGCGTGCCGTGGGTACGCCGAAATGGCTGTAAAATGTGATTAATAATTACCCGTGCCTTTTGGTACGGGATAAGGAAGCAGCAAACAAATTGCTACCAAAGCATGTGATATTATTTTTATCATCTTTTTATCCCATACCTAAAGGCATGGTTTGCTTGTGATACCTTTATCCCAGCCATATCGTCCTGCAAATGCAGTCCTTCATGGCTGGCTACCGTATTCCATCCCGCTGGGATGGCCACAACGTGACACCAACCAGAAAAATCCGCTAATGCCAATAATAAAAAATCTGTGCGATCTGTGTAATCCGCGCGGGGGAAACAATATCAAATTGCATTCTGGCTTTGACGAGAAATCTGTGAGATCTGTGTAATCCGCGCGGAGACAGGAGATAATGGAGGAAACTTAATGGCGGGATGGGATGGCGGACGATATGGGATCAGCGGATTTTTCTGGTTGGTGTGGCAAGAAATAAATAGGGAGAGTCGGTGAAACATCCCTATGGGGATGTGATATTGTAGGCAGCCATGCAGGCGTGCCGTGGGTACGCCGAAATGGCTGTAAAAAAGTAGATAATAATTACCCGTGCCTTTTGGTACGGGATAAAGAACCGTAAAGCGTCAAGTCTGTCGAATATTTCCTACGTAAGTGCGCCCCCTTCGAGGTCAGTTGGGGTGTGTTCCTTTGCCGACGGCCTGCGGCCATCGGTTACGATGCAATGTGACGACTACGTCGTCAATTAGCCGCTAATCATAAAATACGATGATCAAAAAATCAGCTAATACGAAAATCCACAGAACAAAATAATCCTTGCAATCTGTGAAATCCGTGCGGGGACTGGCGAAAACTGGCTACCGTATTTCATGCTGCTGGGATGGTA
>NZ_JAZLLZ010000023.1:0-17068 GCF_045598405.1 Sodaliphilus sp. | reverse complement strand
CGACAACCCCGCCAACAACGTGCGCTCAACCGACGGCTCACTGCCCCTCACCCCTTTCCGCACCGACCGCTGGTAACTTTGTAAAGGTTTAAATGTTTAAGGGTTTAAGAGTTTAAAATGCCATCATAGGGACGTCCCTGTGATGGCATTTTCTGCTTCTATTGCGAGTAACTATTCACCAATAGAGTATTTAGGGACTCCCCGCTCAGATCTCACAGATTTCACAGAATTTATATAACTCAACTTTAGCATATGGAACCATTTGAGTCTCACCAATTTGCTCCGATTAGCGTCCTGCTGGACGCATTTTTGCGGTTTACCTATACCCCCACCGCCACTACGCTCGGCGGTGGGGGTTATTCAGATATTGTCCTACTGGACAATAAATTAGCATCATTTATTATAAAAGCTAAAGTTGAATCTTGTTACAATTCACCTTATAGAAGGTAGCAAGCATATAAACCCAAATAAAGATTATAAACTTACAGAAAAATTTATATTTACACAAGGCAAACTAAAATTATGAAAATTAAACAAATCGCAAAGACAATGCGTGCCTGGATTACCGTCGTGATGGTGTGTGCCGGCATGTTTATGTCTCCCCGGGCAAGCGCTGGTGTTCCTTACCCCAACGACTTGTATCTTACCCAGGTGGGTGCTGTGACTTGCACTCTTGTAGGCAATGCTATGATGTTGCGTGCCCGCATGTACCTGAGCAACAACTCTACATGGACAGCTATTACCGAAGACTCTCTCGAACCCATCGGCTGGCTCGAGGGTGTGGGCATGCGCAATAGTTTCACTTGGAACTATGCCGGCAACTCGATCACAGTGAACTATGCCTACACTAATGGCCTCACTGTGGCATCGTTGCAGAATATCCTCGCTGCTCACCCTGAGGGCGTGGTGATCTACACTCCCAGCATCCCTCATGGCCAGTGGGTGACCGATGTTGAGAACGGCATCGTGTACAGTGCCGACACTTCGTGGTCGGGTTACTTCGGACGCCGTCCCATCACTAATACTTTGCAGGGACAGTACCTTGGCACTCAGGAGAATGTCCTTGCCAACGTGAGCAGTTACTGGTATGTTTCGTCCTACAACATCACTGCCAACACCAATTATGGCAACGGCGGCGGTAATAACGGCGGCGGCACTACCACCACTACTACCCAGAGCAGCCAGAACCTGCCCAATGGCACCTACCGCATCGCTTGCTACGGCGACATGAAGTATGGCCTTGACATTGATGCAGGATCGCAGGCCAACGAGGCCAATGTGCAGCTGTGGGAGTATGTGGGCTCTAATCAGCAGCACTTCAAGATGACCTTCAAGGACGACCACTACAACATCCAGGCCGTTCATTCGGGCAAGAACCTCGACTTCAAGCTTGCGGGCTCGACTGCCGGCACCAATGTGCAGCAGTATGAGATCGATGGCACTGATGTGCAGAACTGGTCGCTCCAAGATGCAGGCGACGGTGCTTACTACATCGTCAACCACAATGGCCTGTACATGGACGTGAACGGCGGCACTATTGCCAACGGAACTAACATCCAGGGTTGGACTGGCAACAAGAGCGATGCCCAGAAGTGGATCTTCATCGCTGTCGATGGCGGTCAGACTCTCCCCGATGGCGACTACAACATCCGCTCGGCCAAGAACTTCAACTATGGCGTTGACGTGGAAGGCGTTTCTACTGCCAATGCTGCCAATGTGCACCTGTGGGAAGTGGGCAACGGAGCTAACCAGAAGTGGACAGTGAAGTATCTGGGCAATGGCTACTACTCAATCATCGCCAAGCACAGCGGCAAGGCACTCAACGTGCACGGCGCTGAATACAAGGGCTATGCCAACGTGCAGCAGCACGACTATTCCGCTAATGACGCTGCATCGATGTGGATGCTCAAGGATGCTGGCAACGGCAACTTCTACATCATCAACAAGAACGGACGTTTCCTCGACATCGCCAACGGTGCCGTGGCCAACGGTTCTAACATAGGCGGTTGGTGCGGAAACTCTACCGAGGCTCAAAAGTGGAAATTTGTCACTGTCGATGGTACCCAGACACTGGCTAACGGCCTCTACCAAATACGCAGCGTGACCAACAAGAACCTGGGTCTCGACGTGGACCACGCGTCAAAGGACGACCATGCTAATGTGCTTCTCTACACCATCAGCACTGCCGATAACCAGAAGTGGGAGATCAAGTATTTGAGCAACGGCTTCTACTCAATCGTGGCCCATCATTCGGGCAAGGCCCTCGACGTGGAAAACGCTGGCATCGACAATTTTGCCAATGTGCAGCAGTATGCCAACACTGCCGCAACCAACGACGCTCAACAGTGGGCTATCAAGGACGCAGGCAATGGCGCTTATTACATTATTAACAAGAAGGGACTCTTCCTTGACATCAACGGCGGCACACTTGCCGACGGCACCAATATCCAAGGCTATGTGGGCAACGGCACACTGGCACAGAAGTGGATGTTCACCAGTGTTTCGACCGAGAAGACAGTTCCCGTCATCAGCGACATCAAGGTAACTAATGTCACTCCCAGCGGTTACACCGTTTCTTGCACCGTTACCGACAAGAACGGCATCAAGGAAGTGAAGATGCCCACATGGACCGCAGCCGGCGGCCAGGACGACATCGTTTGGCACCAGGCCACTATCAACGGCAACACCGCAACTTGCAATATCAAGATTGCCGACCACAAGAACGAGCGTGGCACCTACATCACACACGTCTATGCCTACAACAACCAGGACAACAAGACATCCAAGGCTGCTCCCGCAGTCACTGTTCCCGAGGTTGTGGTTGACACCGAGAAACCTGTGATCACCGACGTCAAGATCAGCAATATCAGCCAGGCAGGCTACACCGTGACTTGTACTGTCAATGACAATGTGGGCGTGACTTCAGTGAAGATGCCCACATGGACCAATACTAACGGTCAGGACGACATCAAGTGGCACGAGGCTGCCATCAACGGCAACACGGCTTCTTTCACAGTCAAGAAGAGCGACCACAAGAATGAGTTTGGTTTCTACATCACCCACATCTATGCCTACGACGAGGCTGGCAACAGCAACGCCGTGTCGGCCGGAACCATTGATGTTCCCGTGGCTAACGGAACTTACCATATCTCTTGCTTCGGCAACACCGTCTATGGACTTGATGTAACCGGCGCCAACACTGACAATGGCACCAATCTTGAACTGTGGGAGACAGTGAGCACTGCCAACCACCACAAGTTCAAACTCAACGAGGAGGGCGATGGCTACTACTCAATCAAGGACGTGAACAGCGGCAAGGCTCTCGACGTGGACAACGGCAAAGCAGAGGCTGGCACTAACGTTCAGATATATGACTGGAACGGCACACCTGCACAGCTGTGGAAACCCGTTCACAACGAGGATGGTTCTTATCGCCTTGTGAGCAAGCTCAACAGCAACCTCTCGCTTGACGTGAACGGCGGCAACATCGCCAATGGTTCTAACGTCCAGATATGGACCAACAACAACACCGTAGCACAGAAGTGGAGTTTCACTTCTACCACAGCGACTGCTGCCACCGGCAACGGCTATGCAACCTACCAGGGAGGCCGCGGCGGTTCGGGCAACATACTCGCTTATGGTGTTGATGTGTCAGAGCATCAGGGCGTGGGCTACAACTTCCAGGCTCTCAAGAATGCTGGTTACAGCTATGTGATCCTGCGTTGCGGTTTCGTGAGCCGCAAGGACTACCGCTTTGAGGAATACTACCAGGCTGCCAAGGCTGCCGGCCTCGACGTGGGCGTGTACTTCTACTCTTACGCTTCAACTCCTTCAGAGGCATTGTATGAGGCTAACCAGTGCCTCAGCTACATTGCCGGCAAGAAGTTTGAATACCCCATCTACTTCGACTTCGAGGATCCCTGTGCTTACGGTTCAGACTCTTACAACCTGTGCATGACATTCCTCAACCGCGTGGCTTCTCAAGGCTATCTCGTGGGTCTCTACGGTTATGCTTCATGGCTCGACGAGGATTACAGCGGCCACTGGGTTCCCACAGCACAAATCTGCCAGAAGTATGAGTGCTGGATTGCAAACTATCCTTACGCTAACTATGTAGATAACTATACCCAGAAGTATAAGACCCGTTACGGTATGTTCCAGTACACATCGGGCGCTTCATCGCAAGGTCTTGCTTATGGTGCCGGAATCGACACCGACATCTGCTTCAAGGACTATCCTTCAATCGTGCGTCAGCACGGCTTCAACGGCTATGCGGCATCTAGGACTCCCGTGGTTTACAATACTGGCGAGGGTGTGGTTGCCCCTGAAGAGGTGAGCGGTATCAACGAAGTCGATGTCAAGACTGTCAAGGATGTTCAGTACATCAACATCAACGGTCAGGTGAGCGATCGTCCATTCGACGGCATCAATGTGGTAGTAACTAACTACACCGACGGCAGCAAGGACGTGAAGAAAATCATGAAGTAATTCATCACATTCCACTTTAACAAACACTGGCTGGAGCAAAAAACTCCGGCCAGTGTTCTTTTTTACCGATTCTGTTAACGTGAAATTATAAATTTATGTGTAACTTTGAAGCATGAAAGAAGATACCAAGAAATCGCTTGACCTGTTGCTGTCGCCCATGTATCGCGACGACGCTCCTGGCGGAGCTGTGCTGATTGCCGCTGGCGGTGAGGTCGAGTATGAGTTTTATCGAGGCCTAGCCGACATGCAGTCGGGTCGTCTAATAGATGCCGACACGGTGTTCAACGTGGCGTCAATTTCCAAGCAGTTTGCCTCGGTGGGACTGCTACGGCTTGTTGACCGTGGGTTGGTGAGCCTTGACGACAGCATTGCCAAGTATTTTCCCGAGTTCAAGAGTCCGCACTGGCGCGACATCAAGTTGTGGCACGTGATGAGCCACTGCTCGGGTGTGCCCGACCTGCGTCCGCGCACCGACCGCAACTTCATGCTCTATTGCACCGACCGCCAGAGCCTTGAATACATGACTAGCCTCGACACTTTCAAGTTTGCTCCAGGCGAGACCTACGACTATATCAATCCCACTTACCAGTTGCTCTTCGGCATCATCGAGAGAGTCACAGGCATGGACTTTGACGACTACCAGCAGCAGGAAATATTCAAGCCGCTGGGCATGGCATCTACTTTCTACTTCGAGCCCGGTCGCGAGACCCCTCACACCGCCCATGGTTACATCATCAACGAGGACACCGTGGTGAGCGGCATTGATGCCGACTACGAGAAACACCGCAGCAAAGTAGATAACGACCATGTTGACGGCGAGGGGCGTCACTGGGCAGTGTGTGAGTATGGCATCGAGACATTCTTTGCCACCAAGGCCGACGGCGGACTCTACTCAACCTGCCGTGACTTGTTGCGATGGGAAAACGCTCTTTCAAGCAATGCTCTCATCAGCGAGAAACTGAAACGCAAGGCTTATAGCTGCATTACTGATGTGTCGTCAAGCACCGTGTGTGGCTACCAGAACCGTCCGCACACCCACTACGGCCTGGGATGGTTCATCGACACAACACCCGGCCGCGAGCGCAAGGTCTATCATACTGGTGACAACGGCGGATTTCAGGCTTATCTCGCCAAGTTTGAAGATAGTGGCAAAGTGGTGGTGATGCTCGAAAACCGCAACGACCGTGACCGATGGTCAACCCAAACAGCAATAGAAAACATTATTTTATAACATATTTAAAAACTATTGATTATGGATTTTTACGTAGCGAAAAACGGCCAGCAAACTGGTCCCTTCCCTGTAAATCAGTTACTAGCCGAGGGTGTAACTCCCGAAACCCTCGTGTGGTGTGACGGAATGACTCAATGGTTGCCGGCAAAGGACGTTGCCGAGATTGCACCCTTGTTCGCCCAAATGCCACCCCAACCACCCTACACACAACCCGCTTATCAACAGCCCGTCTATGCGCCGCCCGTATATGGTCCGCAAAGACCTCCTGTCGATAAAAACGTTGGCTTCGTTGACGCGTTGAAGATTTGCTTCTCTAAGTATTTCGACTTCTCTGGCCGTGCCCGCCGTTCAGAGTTCTGGTATTTTTCGCTATGGTCTTTTATCATCACGCTATTCACCTGCGGTATCGGTTTTCTAGCAGTTTTCATCCCTTCTATTGCAGTGTGCGTGCGATGACTTCACGACACTGGCCGCAGTGGATGGTGGTATGGAGCAAGCCTGCTGCTGTCTATACCACTCAACATCGTGACTTTTCTGATACAGTTTAATGGCGATACATCACTTTGGGTAGTATATATTATTCTATATCTTTGCAATATTGCATATAGTTTTGCATTGCTTTACTTCTATGTATGCGACTCGCAGCCTGGTGACAACGAATATGGCCCCAGCCCCAAGTATTGATAATTGTTAGTTTTTTGTAACGTTTGTTTGGCAATTCGAGTAGTTATTGCTATATTTGCAAAAAAATATAATTGTTATGAAATACTTTATCAGCGTGAATGGACAACAACAAGGTCCCTTCGAAGAATATGAATTGATGTCTCAAGGCTTGACACCATCAACACTTGTGTGGAAAGAAGGTATGGCTTCATGGGTACCAGCGAGCACTCTTCCTGAACTTGCTGCTTACATAACCTCTGCCCCTGTTGGCGGTTATGCAGCACCTGCGGCACCCGCCGGAGGGTATGCGGCACCCGTTGGCGGTTATGCTGCCCCTGCCTATGTGCAGCCCCCAGTGCAGCAGCCCACAGGTCCCATGCCCAAGACTTATTTGGCAGAATCTATTGGTATTATGTTGTGCTGCTGCCAGATTTTCGGTATCATTGGTCTTGTGCATGCGTCTGGCGTTAGTTCGGCCTACAATGCAGGAAGATATGCCGAGGCAGAGCAGAAATCACAGGATGCAAAGAAATGGGTAAAATACGGCCTCATTGCTGGCGTTGTCCAATATTTGCTCCTGGGTATATTCTATTTTGTGTATTTTTTCATTTTGATTGGTGCTGCCGCTAGCGGATATTAATAAATAGATTAAAATAATATTAAGGCTGCATTCCCCACAAGGAGTGCAGCCTGTTTTTTGAAGGAATCTTTGGTGTGTTATCGGCGCACCAGGTGATATAGTTCGCCGGCTATCATGATCACCGATGTGCCGCCTATGATGTATAGCCACTGCTTGAACGTCATGGGTACGCATGCAAACATACTGCCGCCATACTGCACGATGAGTATTTGACCCACTAAGATAACCAGTATCGTGGCAAAGAACAATTTGCTTTCCTTGATATTGTGGAATGCACTGTGTCCGCTGGCAAATGACTTGGCATTGAACAGGTTCCAGAATTGGAGGAACACAAATGTAGTGAAATATATCGAAACCTCTTGTGGTTCTATCGTCATGTCGTGCAGCGATGCGCCGCTTGTGCTGTGATGGTTGAGCAGGAAGTAGAATGCCCCAAGCATGATGGCCGAGAACAACAATCCGCAACCAGCAATGAATGCTGTCATCGGGCGTGTGATGATGCTGTCGGTGGCACGTCGCGGCATGTCTTTCATCACATTGAAGTTAGGAGGCAATGATGCAAGCGCAAGTGCTGCAAAGGTGTCCATGATGAGGTTCACCCATAGCATCTGGGTCACGGTGAGCGTGGGCTGCTTGCTCATGAACGAACCCAGGGCAACCACAAGGCATGCACACACATTGACTGTGAGTTGGAACAGGATGAATCGCTGGATATTGCGATACAGAGAACGTCCCCACAGCACAGCCTTGCTGATGCTGGAGAATGAGTTGTCCATGATAGTGATGTCGCTGGCTTCCTTTGCCACGCTGGTTCCGTCGCCCATGGAGAGTCCCACTTGCGCAGCATTGAGGGCCGGAGCATCGTTGGTGCCGTCGCCTGTCACCGCCACAACCTCGTCGCTTGCTTGCAGCAGTCTCACAAGGCGTGCCTTGTCGTCGGGGCGAGCACGGGCGAGTATTTTGAGCGAGTGAGCACGTTGCGAAGCTTCCTCATCGCTCAATGCCTGCCATTCGGGACCGGTGAGTATTGACTCGTCGCTGGTGTCATCGCTATCGTTCCACAGTCCGGCTTGTCGTCCCACCTCGCGTGCCGTGTGCGGAGTGTCGCCAGTCACTATTTTCACGTCGATGCCGGCGCTCCGGCATGTCTTGATAGCTTCGGGGATTTCTTCACGCACCGGGTCGCTTATTGCCACTATGCCCAGGAATGTGAGCGCCGGGCAGTGGTCGAGCGACAGAGTGCTTGATGGGTTGAAGTCCTGCGGCAATTCACAGTAGGCAAATCCTAGTGTGCGCATGGCACGGTCTTGGTATTGAAGCAGTTCGCTGGCAATGTATTCGGGCAACTTGTCGCTAGTTGCTTCTTCGCGTCCTGCCACGCCGCCGCAATATTTCCACATTATTTCGCTAGCGCCTTTCACAAGCAGCAGTTTCTTGCCTGTGAGGCTGCTCACCACTGCGGTGGCCATGTACTTGCGCTCGGTGCTGAATGGGAGTTGCGCGATGACTTGTGTTGCCTCGCGCAGTGCGATGTAATCGACTCCATGACCTTGCAGCCATAACAGTAGTGCTCCCTCGGTGGGATTGCCCAGAGCCTTGCCTTTGTCGTCGATAAAGGCAGTGGAGTTGCAAGCGATGCTCTCGCTGATTATTGCGCTGGCTTCATCCTTGCCTAGTGCGGGGTCTTCGCCCAGTTGATAGAAGTGGGCACTCGCTACTTGCATTTGGTTCTTGGTGAGGGTGCCTGTCTTGTCGGTGCAGATGATTGTTGTTGCACCCATAGTCTCGCATGCGTGCATCTTGCGCACCAGGTTGTTGCTTTGCAACATGCGTCGCATGCTCAATGCAAGGCTTAACGTCACGCTCATGGGCAGACCCTCCGGCACTGACACCACGATGAGCGATACTGCCAGCATTATAGTCTGCACGGTGTAGTGTATGATCTCCAGGCTGTTGTCGGGTATGCCGCTCATGAAGAACACGATAGCACGCCCTATCACTATGAGTGCGGCAATGATGTAGCTGCCGTAGGCGATGACTCGTCCCAGCTTGTCGAACTGCTTCATGAGCGGAGTTTCTAGCTGGTTGTCAATCTGAGCATCGGTATATACCTTGCCATACTCGGTGGCATCACCCACCTGTGTCACCTGCATTGTGCCATGCCCCTCGACCACGGTGGAACCTCGCATCACCATGTTCATGGGATAGGTGGCGTTAGTTTCTTGTGCCACGTCTTCCTCGCGGTGCGACTTGTGGGCTAGCGGTTCGCCAGTGAGCGAACTTTCGTTCACGCTCATTGTCATGCTGTTGAGCAGAATGCCGTCGGCTGGTACTTTCTCGCCTGCTTCAAGCAGGACAATGTCGTCCACCACCACATCGCGTCGTGGTACCGAGGTGATGCTGCCATTGCGTTTCACCTTTACCGGAATATCATCGTTGGTCTTGTTGAGCAATTCGAATTTCTTGTTGGCATTCACTTCTACCAAGAATCCCACCAGAGTTGCAAGCACGATAGCTACGAAGATGCCCGTGGGCTCAAGCAGGACTCCCAACGAGTCCTTTATGTTGAAGTATTCATAGGCCGCGATGCCTGCCGAGAGGAATAGGGCAATGAGCAAAATCTTGATGAGCGGGTCGTTGAATTTTTCCAAAAACTGGATCCACAGTGAGGTGCGCTTGGGAGGGGTGAGCACGTTAGCACCATGTCTCGCGCGGCTCTCGGTTACCTGCTGTGAAGTGAGTCCTGTGATATGTTGCTTGTTATCGGTCATTAAATTATTCAGTTTTTGATGAATTTGAGAGGAGTTCCGCAAGGTTCTTCGGCAAGGGAACCGTTGTTCCACGCCTTGGTGCCGTTGACATAGGTTGCAATCACCTGGTGGTGCAGCTGTGTGCCGGCAAGCGGTGTCCACCCGCACAGCGATAGCACGTCGTCATCGGTCACTGTGTGCGGTGTTTCGCAGCGTTGCACTATTGCGATGTCGGCATGGTAACCGGGACGCAGGAAGCCGCGGCGGTCGATGTCGAACAGACGTGCCGGGGCATGGCACATGCGCTCCACGATGGTTTCCACAGTGAATGTACCTTGCTCAACCATCTCCAACATTGTTACTAGCGAAAATTGTGCCAAGGGCATGCCCGATGCTGCCGTGATGCAGTTTCCTTGTTTCTCGTCGAGCAGATGGGGTGCATGATCGGTGGCTATGAGGTTGATCACTCCGCTGCTCACAGCCTTGCGCAGCGCGTCGCGGTCGCTGGCGGTCTTGATTGACGGATTCACCTTGATGCGGTTACCCAGCCTGTCGTAGTCATTGTCGCAGAACCACAGGTGTCCCACGCATGCCTCGCATGTGATGTCGGGGTGTTTGGTGCTGAACAGTTCGAGTTCGCGTGCCGTGGAAATGTGTAGCACATGAAGCCTTGTGTGACATTCCTGGGCGAGCTTGACAGCAGTATCGGTGCTCTTGTAGCATGCTTCTTCGCTGCGTATGGCCGTGTGCATTGTCACGGGCAGGTCGTCGCCATGCTTGTCTATCATGTCCTGGCGGTTGCGTGCTATGATGTCCTCGTCCTCGCAGTGCACAGCGAGGACGGCATTTATTTCCTTGAAGATGCGTCGCAGTGCGGTGGTATCGTTGACCAGCATACCTCCGGTTGATGAACCCATGAACACCTTCACGCCGCACACACGGCTGTAATCAATGCCTTTGAGCGTGTCTATGTTGTCGTTGGTGGCACCTATGTAGAAACTGTAGTTGACCATTGATGATTCTCGTGCGATATTCATCTTGTGGGCAATGGCTTCGCTAGTGGTGGTAGTGGGCTTCACGTTGGGCATGTCCATTACCGAGGTTATGCCTCCAGCCACGGCCGCACGGCTCTCGCTCGCCATGGTTGCCTTGTGGGTGAGTCCTGGTTCGCGCATGTGCACGTGGTCGTCGATAACACCGGGCATGACGTAGGCTCCGCGGGCATCGGTCACGGTGTCGCACACGTCGATGAGTTCTTGTGACGCATCGCCAGTGCCCACTCGGGCAATATATCCACCATTGATTACTATAAATCCGCGCTGTGCGGTTCCTTCATTGACGATAATGCCGTTGTGAATCAGTTCCATGATGTGAAAGGGTTATTTGCTTGCAGTGAGCTGTTTGTCGCGACGCTTGAACTTCTTTGAGCCGAAGATAGCCTCGAAGCGCAGTTTCATCACGCCGAACACTGCCTCGCCAAAGATGCTGCTGTTCATCTTGCTGGTGCCCAGCACGCGGTTGACAAAGACGATGGGCACTTCCTTGATTTTGAATCCCATGCGATAGGCGGTGAATTTCATTTCGATCTGGAAAGCATAGCCCTTGAATTCGATGGAGTCGAGGTTGATAGCTTCAAGCACCTCGCGCCTGTAGCACACAAAACCAGCAGTAGTGTCGCGCACTTTGAGTCCAGTGACGATGCGCACGTAGGCCGACGCATAGTAGGACATGAGCACACGCCCCATAGGCCAGTTCACCACGTTCACGCCAGTGAGATATCGTGATCCCACTGCCACGTCGGCACCCTGGTGGGCACATGCCTCGTGCAGTTCGAGCAACTTGCGCGGCGGGTGCGAGAAGTCGGCATCCATTTCGATGATAAATTCATATCCCTGCTCGAGCGCCCACTTGAAACCGGTGATGTAGGCCGTGCCTAGTCCCAGTTTGCCAGTGCGGTGCAGCACGTTCACGCGAGGCTCGCGGCTGGCTATGGCGTCCACGATGTCGCCAGTGCCGTCGGGCGAGTTGTCGTCGATGATGAGCATGTCGAAGCTGTGCTCTTCAATGCCGAGCACTGTTTCTATCATTTTTTCGATGTTTTCCTTCTCGTTGTATGTAGGTATGATAACTACGCTGTCTGATCTCATAACTATACTTTTTTCTTCTAAAATACAAAGTTACTATTTATTTCTTTACCATGAGCAATTTTTCTATTATCTTTGTGGAAAATTTTAAATAATTCACTAATATGAAGCGATATTTTACACTTTTAGCGGCCGTTGCAATAGTGCTTTGCGCATTTGCCCAGGTATCGGTGCGTCACTCTCGCATAGGCGATAAGATAACAGCCGACGGCGGTGCGTTGACTATCACTTGCATCGGAAAGAAGCAAAACTATAATTACCAGGACACAGCCACTCGCGACGAGGATATCCTCTCGCCCAAGTCGGTGAATTTCCATCCCGATGGTTCTCGCTACTATGTCAACTCCCTTGAAGGTTGTGCCACAGTGGTGTATGACATGAAGACCAATAAGAAGGTAAAGGTGATCCGTCACAACTTCAAGTCGGGGCAGGGAGAGCTGTGGAACACCCCCAGCGAGTATTACAAGTTCACGCATTACCCCGACGGTGCTTCACGCTCCTTCGGTGGCAAGCCTGTGGAAAGCGCCTTCTCGCATGGCGGTCGCTACTTGTGGGTGCCTTACTATCGCCGCACATTTGACATCAACGCACAGGATCCCAGTGCTATGGCAATCATCGACACTCGCACCGATAGCATCGTGCGCATGATGGAGACCGGTCCGCTGCCCAAGATGGTGGCAGTGTCGCACGACAACCGCACCGTTGCGGTGACACACTGGGGCAACAACACCGTGGGACTCATCGACATCAGCGACTCTGATCCCAAGAAGTGGCACCACCTGCCATACGTTGTGATTGAGCATGAACTGCAACTCAACTTCTCACTCTCGTCGAGCGTGGACCGTGACAGCAACAGCGGTTACAAGCTGCGCGGCACTGTCTTTGCCCCCGACGACCGCTACCTCTATGTGGGCCTCATGGGTGGCGACGGCATTGCTGTCATCGACATGAAGTCTCGTGAATATATAGGCAGGATAAGCGGCATCAGCAATCCGCGTCACCTCATCATCAAGAACGGCTACCTCTATGCTAGCTGCAACTCGGCGGGACTCGTGTGCCGCTTGCCGCTTGAGAAAATCACTAACGCCATAGCCCAGCGCAGCGGCAAGAGCATCAATGCCGGTGCTTGGCAAACCTGCAAGGTGGGCGGTGGCGCTCGCACCATTGAGGCATCGCCCAGCGGCAATTTCATCTTCGCCGCATGCAACTCGGCCAGCGAACTCTATGTGGTGGACACCCGCACAATGAAGACCATTCTCCAGGTCACCGTTGATTCCTATCCCGTGGGCCTGCACATCTCTACCGACGGCAGTTTCATCGTCACCACTTCGCAAGGACGTGCTGGCATGGGCGGCGGCAATGCCGTTGACCTCTTCAAGGTGGAGTATGCCGAGCCCGAAGTGTCGAGTGACCCTGCTCCCGTCGCACCTGCCGACAGCGTTGCAGCCAAAGACACCGCCAACACTCCGCAGGAGGGAAGTGCACTGCCAACCAGCGATTGGGTCAAAGATCACATCTGGTGGATAGCAGGCGCGGCACTTGCCCTGCTAATCCTCGTTGCTTACATCCGCTCACGCCGCAAGTGATGAACTTGCCTTAACCGTAGATTTCAGGATCTTCGGCGGCTAGGGTGGGGACGTCGTCGTCGGCTGTGGGAAGTTGGTAAGGACGAAGTGTGGGATGCTCAAGAAGGTGTAGCGTGGCAAGGAGTTGGTCAAGCGTGGCTTGGCGGCGATGGACACGTGTGAGCTGACATTCCCACAACACGATTACCAGCCAGCCTTGCGACTCGAGGTCGCTATGGTTCTTGTAGTCACGAATGCGGTTGTTGTATATCTTGTCGTGCCAGTATTGTTTGTTGGTTTCAGGGCTACGCTTCTGACAGCTGTGGCCGTGCCAAAAGCACCCGTTGACGAATATAACGACTTTGAGCCTGCCTATCACTATGTCGGGACGACCAGGCAAGTTCTTGCGGTGCAGACGGTAGCGGTATCCATGACTCCACAGGAATTGCCGCACAACTATCTCGGGACGAGTATCCTTGCCCTTGATGCTGCTCATGCAGTGATGGCGTTGCTGTGGTGTCATTTTATCTACCATAGTGTCATGCGGGGGCTTGTGATGTGTGTTTCTGGAAAATGAGCAGCAGCACCGACACGATGATGGCAACAAATCCAATGCCTATGAGCCACGTGAACTGCTCGCCCATGTAGAGCACACCTATGAGCATGGCGGTGAGCGGTTCCATTGCGCCAAGTATTGATGTGAGCGTGCTGCCTATCTTTTTGAGTCCCAAAATCAACATGAAATTGGATATTGCCGTGGGTATGAGTCCTAGCAGCAGGAGATAGCCTATAAGCCTGGGTTCGGTTGCCACATGGAAGCCTCCGTCGATGGCCACTGGCGAGACTGCCAGCAGCTGTAACGTGCTGAAAAGGAACACGAAGAAGGTGAGCTTGCTGCTCTCTAAGTTGCGCACCTTGAACACGGGCACAAGGACGAGGTAAATGGCGTAGGTGAGACCGGCAAGGAGTTCGATGCCCACACCGATCCATGAGATGTTGCCCTGCCCCGGCACGTAGCCCGACAGGCACGCCACGCCCGCTACTGCGAGCACGATGGCTGTGGCAATGCGCAGTGTGACACGCTCGTGGAAGAACATCATCATGATGATGCATGTGAAGATGGGGTAGGAGAACTGTATGGTAGTGGCGGCGCCGCTATCCATGAACTGATATCCGTAAATGAGTGTGAATGCACCCAGATTGTTGAAGATGGCGAGAATGAAGATGTGCCATGCGTCGTGCCAGGTGATTTTGAGCGATTGGCGCTGGCACAGCATGATGATGAGCATTGCCACGCTGCCAAGTCCGTAGCGATGAGTGATCACAGTGACGGTGTCCATGCCAGCGTCGAGACACGGCATGGAGAATAATGGTATCATGCCGAAGGTGCATGACGAGATGAGAGCTTCTATAAATCCTTTTGCCTTGGAGGACATTTTTTTTGGTTATTGGTTATTGGTTATTGGTTATTGGTTATTGGTTATGGGTTATTGGTTATTGGTTATTGGTTATTGGTTATTGGGTTTATTGGTTATTGGTTGCTACAAGAACACCAGCAGCAGGACTTGTGCCAGGATTACCCTGACGAACATGCTCAATGGATAGACTGTGGCATAGGCTAGGCTGGGCCGGTCGCTTGACAGAGTGTCGCTGGAATAGTTCATTGCCATGGGATTAGCCATTGCCCCGCTGAGCATGCCGCACACAGTGCCGTAGTCGAGGTTCATGACTCGCAGTGCGATGATGCCCACGATGAGCACTGGCACCACTGTGAGCACAAAACCTGCCGCAAGCCATGTGGCTCCCTCTGGACGCATCACGGTGGAGAGGAAGTCGGGGCCTGAATCGAGTCCCAGGCAAGCGAGATACAGCGCAAGGCCTATGGCACGCAACATGAGGTTGGCACTCTGTGTTGTGTAACTGTTCATGTGTATGCGAGGACCGAATGTTCCCATGAGAATGCCGGCGATGATGGGACCGCCAGCGAGACCAAGTTTCACTGGTGTAGAAATGCCAGGCAGGACGATGGGTATGCTTCCCAGCAGGAGGCCTAGTGTCATGCCCACAAACACAGAGATGAGTTTGGGCTCGTTGAGGTCGGCCACGGCGTTGCCCAGCACTTTCTCAACGTTTTTTATAGATTCGTCCTCGCCCACCACGATGAGCCGGTCGCCCAGCAGCAAGCGCAGGTCGGGGGTGGCAAGCAGCTGCACGCCGTTGCGGTTGATGCGGCTGATGTTCACTCCGTAGTGACGTCTCAGGTGCAGCGACCCCAGGCGTCGTCCGTTGATATTTGACTTGGTGATGAGTATAGCTTGCGAACTCAAGTTGCTGTCGATAGCGTTCCAGTCGATGT
The DNA here is from genome assembly GCF_045598405.1 of Sodaliphilus sp. NCBI lineage: Bacteria > Pseudomonadati > Bacteroidota > Bacteroidia > Bacteroidales > Muribaculaceae > Sodaliphilus > Sodaliphilus sp. The sequence continues at coordinate 1,231 of NZ_JAZLLZ010000023.1, read as the reverse complement.
CATCTTTGTTCCAATCGGTGTTTTCCTGTTCGCCGAAGAGAATAGTCATTGCATCAGAGTCTTCCTCGTTGGTGATCACGAGCAGCCTGTCGCCTTCTTCGAGGACGGTTTGCGATGAGGGGATGCTCACTTTTCCGTTGCGCCACATGCGTGAGATGACAAACTTGAGGTGACTTATCTCGGCCACATCGGCCACTTTTTTACCGAAAATGCCGGGGTTGTGCACTTGGTAGGCAGCGATGAAGGTGGTGTCGGCATCCTCATTGTCGGGCTTGATGATGAGGTGATGTGTCTTGGCCATGAGTTTGCGCATGAAGAGCAACGCCAGAATCACCCCCACCACGCCCATGGGATAGGTGACAGCGCATCCCAGAGCGGCGCCGGTGGCCGAGACGTTGAGCGACGAGAGAGTTTGCTGTGCGGCAGCGAGTGCCGGGGTGTTGGTCGTGGCACCGCACATGATGCCCACGGCGTCGGCAAGGTTGATGCCGCAAGTCCAGGGCATGAGCACGGTGAGCACAAGGCTCAATAACACGACGCATAGTGCCAGCAGATTGAGCGACAGCCCGCTGTTGTGCAGCGAGTTGAAGAAGCCTGGGCCAACCTGCACACCGAGTGCATAGACAAACAGCACGAGTCCGAAGTCTTGGGCATATCGCTGCATCATCGGGTCGATGGAGAGCCCTAGGCTGCCGGCCATGATGCCTAGGAAAAAGACAAACGTCACGCCTAGCGAGATGCCCCACACCTTGACCTTGCCCAGAGTCAAGCCGCAGGCACACAGTATAGATAGCACAATGACGGCTTGCACAGCCGAGTGCTCTATGATAACGCTATGTAACCATTCATTCATAATCAAGGTGCAAAGTTACTCATTTTTTATTATATTAGTAGTGTGTGACGCAGGGTTATTTTCAAAAAGTGAAATCTATAAAGCTGGTTTTATTATGGAAATCTTTATTTTTTCGTTTTTATCGATTTTATCGAGATTATCGTTATTATCGATTTTATCGGATTTATCACTTTTATCACTTTTTTCGAGGTGTTTTGGACCAATTTTCTGGTCCAAAACGGAAGTGGGTTGCTTGTGGTGTGTTTCATTTCTCTTGTTTTTGTGCAAAAATAATGGGTGAACCATGATGGAGCACAATCAACTGGGCAACTTGAAACCGCCGCTGGGAGAACCGGAGATGGCTGGACCGCCGCAGGGGGGTAGGGGATTGCAACTGGG
>NZ_JAZLLZ010000022.1:0-3681 GCF_045598405.1 Sodaliphilus sp. | reverse complement strand
CACTGAACTCACTGATTTTTTCATTGAAAATATATATAGTGGATTTTTTAGACCTCAGGGAGGTCGTAACTTTGGTTAACCGCTGGTCGCAGACCTGCGAGCTGCCGGTGGGGGGGGTGTGAAGTGTGACAAAATCGCGGGTGCAGACCGCTACCTCGGAACGGGCAAGGTTGCGGTCTTCAACCGCGGTACAGTGTATCGCGTTTACCCTGCCCTGCCTTCGCTTGCGCTCAGTTAGGACAGGGTTATGTGCAGAACTGCGTTCTGCGTGTCGGCTTTCAGCCTCTCTTTGCTTTATGCTTTGTGCGAGAGAAAGATTTTCATAAGGTCTGGGCGGGGACTCTGCAAAATTCTATTGCTGAATAGTTACTTTACCGGACACTAATATATTTTTATGGTTTAGGGTCTAAAGTATGTAGTTGCCTTTTATTTTCCTTCGGCTTCCCACATCCATTTGCGCTCGGCCCACACTTCGCCGGTGGGGCGGATGTGGCTCAACGAGTCGGCATACTGGATGATCTCGAAGAAGTTGGCAAAGTTGTAGGAGGTTTCGTCGGGTACGTCCGAGTCCACGAGGTGCACGATGTGCGATGCCAGGATGATCCAGTCGCCGTTGTCCACTGCCTCTTTGAGCTGTTGCTTGAACTGTGTCTTGGTGAGATAGCCTGCTTTGAGGCATTCCAGCGAGAATCGTTTGAGGCAATAGCGGTCGTTCTCGGCGCGGTGGTTGGTGCCGGTGTAGCTTGCCGAGATGGCGCAGTCATAGAGGCGGCTCACCACGGGGTAGTTATCCTGGAACTTGTGGGAGTCTCCGGGCCACACGAGGATGCTGGGAGCCTTGAAGCCATAGTATTCAAATCCCTTGATGCAGTCCATTGCCGACTCCTCGATCTTCGTTGCGTCGTGGGGATGCTCGGCGTCATAGTCATACCATCCCATCGAGTGGTTGGGGTGATACAGATAGGTGAAGCCTTCGCTCTGCCACTTGAGGCACTCGTCGAGCTGGAACTGCAGCACCTTGAAGTCGTAGGGGGTGCACAGCGAGCCGCGTGCTATGTCAAAGCGGATGCCGGTCTCCATGCAGAAGTCATGAACCTTCTTGTAATTGGCTCCAAGCCGGCCCTCGTCTTTCCAGTTGAAGAAACCGTGGTCATCGTCGATCCATGTGATGGCGGCGTGCACCTCGGGAGGTGCTGGCGGCTCATCGGGTTCAACACCGGGCTCATCGACAATTGTGTTCTTGCTGTTGCAAGACACAAGGCACAATAGTATAAATAAAATGTAAGTTAGTTTTTTCATGTTGCAAAAATAGTGATAATTTTATGTGGTTTACTGGTTCACGATAACTCGGCTGGTGTAGTTGGAGAAGATGACGATCTGCACGCCAGGTTCGTCTTTATCCACGGGCAGGCCTTGCAGGTTGTAGCGTGCCACCTCGGTTGGCTCGGTGTCGCTTCCTACTGTCTGTATGGCTCCTATGGGCGTTCCCTTGGGCTTCGACATGAGCACCACCTCGCGTGTGTAGCTTGCTGTGGACGACTTCACCGCCTCGCTGCTGCTCACTTGCTCCACAGTGAAGCCGTTGTCGGCTAGCGTGTTGATGATCTCGCCCACGGTCTTGCGGTCATAATACCCGTCATAGAAAGACTTCATGCCGGCAGGTATTGCCCCCGACAGGTAGATGTCTTGAAAACTAGCAAACACATCGTTGGCAACCACGTTGACATACTCCTTCTGTGCCAGGGCACTTACACTCATCACTAGGCCAAGTAATAATAACGATAATTTTTTCATAACAGTTCATTTTTAAAGGGATGTGCAAAGGTAACTAAAATTTGCGAATTGCCATCATTTCCCGTGTGAAATAAAAAAAGGAGAACCAGTCTGCCTAGGGGGAGGGAGACCGGTTCTCGCCGTTATGATAATGTTTTATTATTTGCCGTGTGATTAGAACTTGTAGTCAAGACCCACGCCGAACACCTTGTTGGTGCGGCTGTAAACGTCCTTGCCAGCAAGGGTTGAACCGCAATAGCCACCAGGGTTGCCGGCTTCAACGCTCTTGGTATAGTCCTTATAAGTGGTCCAGAAGTAAGCGACGTTAAGTTTCAACTTGGAAGTGAGGTTCACAGCACCGCCCAAGCCTATTGAGTAACTGTTGCAAGAGAAAGAAGTCTGGCTCTGGTAGTCGTCGCTCAGGCCGTAGCTAGTGATTTGGGTACCTGTGCTCACTGTGAACATCTTGTTGATGTCCCATTCCACACCAGCGAGATACTCGTTGGTGCCGCGAGTGAGTGACTTCTGCTTGTCGCCAGCCATTCCAGCGTGCTTGTCGTCGTAGAAGTGATACTCAACAGTAGCACGCAGCTTCTCGGGAAGAATCTCGTAGCCTGCTGCCACATAGAGGATAGAGGGCAAGTCATTAGGAGTGTTCACGCCGTGGTTATAGGGTGCCAAGCTTTGCTTTACATTGGCTTCAAGAGTTTTAGCATAGGTGATAGCGGGCTCTACCTCGGCAATGGGCGACACGCTTGCGTCGTTCTTCTTGGTGTCGTTCTCAATGTTGAGCTTGGTCTTGTATTCAAACTTTGTGGCAAGAGTCAGGCGACCCACCTTGTAATCAAGGCCGATGATGGGAGTGACACCCCAACCTGTCTGGTTGCAGTCGAGCTCCACGTTGATGTTGCCTATGGGTGATGTTTTGACGTCAGATTTCACAAAACCTGTGTAGTTGCCGTTGAAGTAGTTGACGCGGGCACCCAGGTGACCAGCAAAATGCTCGTTGAACTTGTAAGAAGCACCAGCCTGTAGGCCGAAGATGTACTGGCGGCCTTTCATTGAGCTAGTGATAGCATACTTGTCGGGAGTGATTTTCATCTGTGCCAAGCCTGCCATGATGGGAGCCTCAAACATGGGGAGACCGTCGTCAAAAGAGCACTTGCCGCCGCCACCGGTCACGCCGAAACCTGCCTGGAAAACCCACTTGTCTTTTTTGTACATGGCAAACAATGACGGAAGCACGGGAGCTGCTGCATTGCCTTCATATCTCTTTGTGTTGCCCTCGGTGAGGAACAAGGGGAATGTTGCGTCCACGTTGCGGGTCTGGAATGCGCTCTGGATGTTGAGCGACAGGGTGAGGCCTTCATGCTCGTTGAAAGCAGTACCTGCGGGGTTGCTATACACGGCGTCGATTTCAGTTGATGCACCGCGAGCCATCATGCGGTTGAATGCGATGTGCTGGTTGGTGTTTGACAGCAGTCCGCCTGCCCAAGCAGACGACACTGCGATAAGTGATAATGATGCTAATAAAATTTTTTTCATAATCTTTTGTGTTTAAACAGGCTGCAAAATTAGATAGAATAAACGAAACATGTGTCCTAAACAACGAAAAAAATGTCCATAATGGCGTTTTTGTGGAAATTATTACAAAACTTAACACTTAAATCGGTTAATAAATGTTAACAGCAAAATGCTGATATTGTAACGTAACTACACGGCAACTGGGTTTCCCCGCGCAGATCTAATTGATTATTTAATTGAAAATCACTAGTGTCCACGAAAATTATTTAACACATCCGATTGCTTACAATTTGTAACCTACCATTCTTCAAACGGTATCTCCAATTGCAAAGCATTTGACCTTGCCTGTTCCGTTTTCTTTTCATCTTTCAACTCTGTGTCAGA
>NZ_JAZLLZ010000021.1:0-57577 GCF_045598405.1 Sodaliphilus sp. | reverse complement strand
ATATTGCTAATTTGTTGTCCGGCAGGACAATACCTAAATAACCCCCACCGCCGAACGAAGTGGCGGTGGGGGAAGAAATGCAACACGCACTGCGTCCAGCAGGACGCTAATCGGAGCAAATAGGTGAGGCTCAAATGGTTTCACATGCTAAAGTTGAGTATTTATTTCCAGGATACTTCTATTGTATAAGGCACACCGTTGAGGAGATCATTTACAGGCAGTTTTGTGTAGATGTGGGCTTGTCCAGCATTAGTGCTTACTGGTTGATCTAGACACTTAACACATACATACCACAAACCCGGCGCAGGACGAGCCATGCTGAACTGCTGGACGTTGCCATCCATGATTGACCTGAAGTCAGCAACATCATCGTAGGCATAAGTGTCTTTACATACGGCTAATGTCATGTGACTGCCTTCGGCTCCTACGAGTTTAAAGGTAACGTCACGCGCACCTTTGGGGATTTCAACTGCAAAATGATGGCTCTGCATGTCGCCAATGCGAGTAAAATCAGGATTGCGTTCATAAGTATGACGATCCATTTTACGCACTTCACCATTTTTAAGATATCCTTTTATCTTTGTAATACCTCGGCCATCAATCGCATACTTAATCATAGCCGCACACAGGTCGCGTCGTTCGCCATCAACTATCTCTTCAGGATGAGAACCGCACAAAACCAATCTACCTGTATTAGCATCTTTTTTGTAGGCCGAAACAACTGGCTGGCCATGCATTTTACCACCTTCTTTGAAATCATATCGGGCAAGAATCTCCGCTCCTTTAGGCAAGTCAAGCGGATAATTCCCATGATTATGCCGAAGTTCTTTTATATACTTATCGCCACCGAAGTCATAATACTTCAATAGAGGCGAATTTTTCTCGATTGTTACTCCTGTATATACTTTAGCCTTTCCAGTGCGTCCAAACATACCCGGCCAAAGACTTAAATATGTGGGGCATTTTGTTTCATCATATCCTTGAGATGTGATAATGGCTCCTGCACATGTGCCGACATAAGAACCTCCAGCATTGACAAATTCCTTTATGCGACGGCGAGAAGCCTCGCCGAGTGAGCTTGCATGTTCAAGCGAAGAACCTCCGTTCATGAAAAACACTTTGAATCGAGGTGCTCCGTCGGGATATAGCAAATGACCGTTCCAGTCGGTTGAATCTCCTGCAATAATTTGGTTTTGCCTTTCGGCATCACTACTATACCCCACTTTCTCCAACTTTAAATTTAACATGCTGGCTGCTGGCAGGGAATCAAGCGTAGTAAGGCCAATACCACAATCCAAAAAAATGTCATTATAATAACTGCGATTTAGCACATCAGTGCGCACATTATCGACAGCAAGCATGCTAGATACTGATGTCAAAGAAAGTACTGTTGCAAATAAATAAGTGAATTTGAATTTCATTTTTTTAGTAGTAAATTATCGTATGCAAATTTAGTAACTAAATTCCATATTTGCCACTATATTCGAAAAATAACGGAGTGCAAAATTTTATTTATACACTCCGTTGTGTTTTATGATAATTATCTGTTATTTCAGAGAAGCGATGATTTTCTTGATATCTTCGCCAAGTTGCTCAGCCTTTTCCATGCTGTGAGCCTCGCTGTATATGCGAATGATGGGTTCTGTGTTACTCTTGCGCAGGTGAACCCAGCTATCTTCAAAATCAATTTTCACACCATCGATAGTTGTCATTTTCTCGTTGGCAAAATGTTCTTTTGTAGCGGCGAGAATACCATCAACATCAGTATCGGGAGTGAGTTCTATTTTAGTCTTTGCGATACTGTATTGAGGATAGGTTTTCTTTAACTCCGAAACTTTCTTTCCGCTCTTGGCAAGCAATGACAAGAACAAAGCAACACCAACAAGAGCATCACGGCCATAGTGCAACTCGGGATAAATGACTCCACCGTTGCCTTCACCGCCGATGACCGCACCAGTGCGACGCATTTCGGTTGTCACATTAACTTCGCCCACTGCGGCTGCCGTGTATTTGCATCCATGTCCTTCTGTCACATCGCGCAATGCACGTGACGACGAGAGATTGCTTACTGTGCCACCAGGAGTGTGCTGGAGCACATAGTCGGCAACTGCAACAAGTGTATATTCCTCAACGAAGAACTCTCCGTTTTCCATAATGATTGCCAAACGGTCAACATCAGGATCAACAACGAAGCCAACATCGGCTTTGCCTTGTTTCATGAAGTCAGCAATGCCAGTAAGGTTTTCGGGAATGGGTTCAGGAGTGTGACCGAAATTGCCAGTGGGGTCACAATATAATTTCTCAACCTTGTTTACACCCAGTGCTTCAAGAAGTTTGGGTATTGCTACGCCACCCACCGAGTTCACAGCATCAACAGCAACGGTGAAATTAGCTTTCTTTATCGCCTCGACATCGACTAGTTTCAATGCCAGGACTTGGTCGATGTGACGACGCAGGTATGTATAGTTCTTTTGTTCACGTCCCAAGTGGTCAACGTCGGCATAATCAAAATCCTCGGCTTCGGCTATGCGCAACACTTCTTTGCCTTGCGCGTCGGTAAGGAATTCACCCTTATCATTAAGCAATTTAAGTGCATTCCACTGCTTGGGATTGTGTGAAGCGGTGATGATGATACCGCCACACGCACCTTCTTCAATCACTGCAAGTTCAGTGGTAGGAGTAGTTGCAAGACCTATATTAACAACATCAAAGCCCATGCCAGTGAGCGTGCCTACAACGACATTGAGCACCATGCGGCCCGACAAACGAGCATCACGGCCCACTACTATAACGTTAGATTTCACCTCGGAACTGCGACGCATAAAGGTAGCATAAGCCGATGTGAATTTAACGATGTCTAAAGGCGAAAGACCTTCTCCGGGGTTTCCGCCTATTGTTCCACGAATACCCGAAATGGATTTAATTAGTGACATAATAATTAAAATGAAAAGATTTGTTTGAGGTTATTGTCATTATTTTCCCAATTATTTAAATACTACTGTGGAAATAACGCACGTGATACAAGAAAGGTATAACGTAGGCTATTTCACTGGTAATGCCATACTGCGACTTGATGATCAGGTTCACCTCACATTCTGCTCCCAGATAGTTGAGAGGCAACTGCAAGCCATATCCCCATGCCGCCGATGTGGGCAGAGAATAGTCCTTATACTTGAATGTGGCAGGACTTGAAGACATGTCGGTCTCGTTAGATTCATATATGACAAGCTTATTACCATTAGAATACCAGTCTTCCAGGTTATAACGAGTATATCTGAAATACATGGGTTCAGCATCCTTGGCTGCGTCATTCTTGCGGTCACCGGGATTAATCACCTGCATATAGACATTACCATCAGGATCGATGCGATAATATGGTGCATCATGTCCTACCTTAAAGACTGAATCTTTTGGGATTTCATTTTCTACTTTGCAATTAGCAAGAAAAGCATTAGTTGCGTGACGCTCTGCATTCAATCGGTCACTGTAACTAACGTCGTTGCTGCATGACGATGCGATAAACAAGCATGCTGTCACCGCTAATAAATTTATGATATATTTATTGACCATTTTCATATACTAAAAATCATTTATACTGTTAATTATCGTCTTTACTTTCTCGATAGCCTCGTCCATTGTGCCATGGAAATCACCCCCAGCAGCGTTAATGTGCCCGCCGCCACCGAAATGTTGCTTGCAAATCTCACTTACTGAAAAATCACCTACTGAACGACATGACACCTTAATGTTATCGGGATCTTCACGCAAGAAAACAACCCAATCAATGCCAGGGATAGCAAGCGGTTTGTTGACAAGTCCCTCGCTATCGCCACGCTTGTAGTTGAATCGTTCTAGATTGTTCTTATCCAATGTAATCAAAGCGGCATGCTTGTCGGGGAAAAGTTGCATCTTTTCACTTAATGCATAGCCTTGCAGTCGCAAGCAATCGGCACTGAAAGTGTTCATTGCCAGATTATATATCTTCTGTTTTTCGATGTTATATGTTACCAAGTCGGCAAGCACTTCATACACATCAGGATAATCACTGCTATAAGTAAAGTTGCCCGTATCAGTCATCATGCCCAGATAGATATACTGTGCAACCATCTTGTCCACATAATTTCTCCACCCCATTTCCTGAATAACGCGATACACAATTTCGCATGTTGATGAAAGTTCGGGGTATGACACGAACAAGTCAAAAATGGGTTCGGGTTGCAAATGATGATCTAGCAGCACACGAGGCGCATGCGACTTGTCAAGCAATTCGCCTAACTTGTCAATGCGATGCAGTGAATTAAAGTCTAGGCAGAAAAACAAATCGGCTCGTGACACAAGAAACCTTGCCCTGGACTCGTTGATCGTGAATGCAGTGATGTCACGTACCCCTGGCACGAAGTGCAGAGAACGAGGCACCATGTCGGGAGTAACAACATCGACCCTCTTGCCCATATTGCGCAACACACGGCACAAGGCAAGAGTAGATCCAACGGCATCTCCATCGGGCGACAAGTGGCATGTGATGACGATATTGCGTGCATTAGTCACAAACCTGCGCAAGTCGTATGTCGTTTGAATGTCAAGTAATGTTGTTCTCATAATCTTTTTTACCTACACACGATGCTTCAATTATAAAGCATGCATTGAAATCGAATTACAAAGTTAATGGTTTTTTTAGTATTAATTGCAAGAAATCTGTCAGAATAAATATTTTTAGTATGTTTTTAAGTATTTTTTCCTTAATATATCAATGTTTGTGATTAACTTTGCACAAAGAAAAAATCAAATCAGATGAAACGACAGTACTCAATTCTCTTAATTCTGCTGCTGGCAACATTTTCGTTGAGCGCACAGATAGTAACTCCTGTGAAATGGAAAACATCAGTCAAGATGAACGACGACAAACACGGAGTTGTAGTCATGCAAGCGAAAATTGACAACGGGTGGCACATGTATGCCACCGAGTTGCCTGATGGTGGTCCAGTAGCAACTTCGGTTGAATGGTCAACCCTCAACGGAGTGAAACTCGACGGTAAATTAACGTGGGACAACAAACCTGTTGAGAAACACGACAAATCATTCGACATGACCCTCAAGTGGTGGGAAAAGAAGGTTACTCTCTCACAAGCTTTCGTTGTGACCGGAGAAGAATACGAGATAAAGGGCACTATCCGTTACATGGCTTGTGACGACCAGCAGTGCTCGGCTCCCGAAACCGAACAGATGAGTTTCAAAGGCAAACCCGACGCTCCCGCTGACACTGCAAACACCGCGCTCGATTCAGCAACTGTTGCTTTAGGCACCACTCAAACCACAAATCCTGCTGGCGACACTTGGGCTCCAGTCAAAGTTGACAACGGTGTTGTAACAGGACAAACCGGGTCATCGTCGTTATGGCTGATTTTCATCGCATGCTTTGGAGGAGGGCTTCTCGCACTGCTCACCCCATGCGTGTGGCCCATTATCCCCATGACAGTGAGCTTCTTCCTCAAGAAGAGCGGCTCAAGGGCCAAGTCAATAAAGAATGCTGTCATCTATGGACTTTCTATTATAATAATTTATGTATCGTTAGGACTAGTCGTGACTGCGATATTTGGTCCCAGTATGCTCAATGCCATTGCCACAAACGCTGTGTGCAACATTATTTTCTTTGCATTGCTCGTTGTGTTTGCATTATCATTCTTCGGTGCATTTGAGATCAAACTACCCGAATCATGGTCCAATAAGATCGACTCTAAAGCAGAACAAACCACAGGCCTTCTGAGCATATTCTTCATGGCCTTCACACTTGCCATTGTGTCATTTTCTTGCACAGGCCCTATCATCGGCACATTGCTCGTTGAGGCAGCAAGCCAGGGTAGCGGCATTGCTCCCGCAGTGGGAATGCTTGGATTTGCAATAGCGCTTGCTATTCCATTTACAATCTTTGCGCTATTCCCCTCTATGCTCAAGAAGATGCCCAAGTCGGGCGGATGGATGAACACCGTCAAGGTGCTATTAGGTTTCATTGAGTTGGCATTATCGCTCAAGTTCCTGTCTGTTGCCGACCTGGCTTATGGCTGGCACATACTTGACCGCGAAGTGTTCCTGGCGCTGTGGATAGCAATATTCCTGATGTTGGGTCTTTATTTACTCGGCATATTCCGTTTCAGCAGCGACGGCGAGAGTTCGCAGCCAGGTGTAGGTGTCACCCGTGCTATGCTGGGGCTGGTTGCACTGGCGTTCACCGCCTATCTCATTCCTGGCCTGTGGGGCGCTCCATTGAGAGCAACGAGCGCATTTGTACCGCCATTGTACACCCAAGACTTCAACCTTTATGGCGAAGAACTTGTTGAGTGGGACGATTTTGACAAGGGTCTTGAAGCAGCAGAACGTAGCGGCAAACCTGTATTCGTTGATTTTTCTGGTTACGGCTGTGTGAATTGCCGCAAGATGGACGGAGCCGTGCTTGATGTAGATGAGGTGAAGACTTTGATATCCAAAGAATTTGTCACCGTGAAACTCATGGTTGACGATAAAGCTCCACTAGAAAAAGTCATAACCGTGGAAGAAAATGGAAAGAGTCGCGAGCTGACTACAAAAGGTGACCTGTGGAGCTACCTGCAACGCCACAAATTCAATGCTAACTCGCAACCATACTATGTGGTGCTGAACAGCAAGGGCGAATTACTCTCTGGCCCCTTTACCTACGACGAGAATGTTGCAGCATTTAAAGATTTCTTAAACAAAGGATTAAACAATGCCAAATAACAGTAAAGACACTAAACTGAAAGCATTCGGCGAACTGCTGGATGTACTCGATATATTACGGGCAAAATGCCCCTGGGATTCAGTGCAGACTAATGAAAGCCTGCGTCCTAACACCATTGAGGAAACAATGGAGCTTGCCGAGGCTATTATCGAATGTGACAACGACAAGATGCGCAAGGAATTGGGCGACGTGTTGCTTCACATTCTGTTTTATTCAATGATTGCCAACGAGCAGAGCCATTTTGACATTGCCGATGTGTGTAATTCGCTTCGCGAGAAATTGATTTTCCGCCACCCTCACATCTTTGGAGACACACAGGCCGATAACGCGCAGCAAGTGCGTGAAAACTGGGAAGTCATCAAAATGAAAGAAAAGGACGGCAACAAGTCTGTTTTGAGCGGAGTGCCCTCTACCCTGCCCTCGCTCATTAAAGCCGAACGTGTGCAAGAGAAAGCTGCCAACGTGGGGTTTGACTGGGAAAATCGCGAGGACGTGTGGGACAAGGTGAAAGAGGAAATCAACGAAGTCGAGCAAGAGATAAAAGCCGGCAACGAAGTGAATACTGAAAAAGAGTTTGGCGACCTGTTCTTTGCACTAGTAAATGCCGCCCGTCTTTATGGTGTGCGTCCCGACAATGCGCTTGAAAAAACCAACCGCAAATTCATTGCGAGGTTCAACCACATCGAGAAACGTGCTGCACAAGAAGGATTAAAACTCAACGAAATGACCCTTGCACAGATGGATAAATTCTGGGACGAGGCTAAATCATTACATTTAGGCGAGATATGATAGTTTGTGTTACCGAGAAACCCAGCGTTGCACGAGACATTGCCACAATTTTAGGGGCAAACTCACGTCGTGACGGCTTTTTCGAAGGAAATGGATACTGTGTGACATGGACATTCGGTCACCTGTGCACACTCAAGGAACCAGCCGACTACTCTCCTCTGTGGAACCGCTGGAGCCTAGGGGTGTTGCCCATGATGCCCCAGCGATTTGGCATCAAGTTAATTGACGACGAAGGCATCAAGAAACAATTTCATGTCATCGAATCCCTCATTGCATCGGCCGACGAAGTCGTGAACTGCGGTGATGCCGGCCAGGAAGGAGAACTTATCCAGCGATGGGTATATCAAAAGGCGCAATGCAACAAACCCGTGAAACGCCTGTGGATTTCTTCTCTTACCGACGAAAGTATTCGTGAAGGATTTAAACAACTAAAACCAGCAAGCGAATTTGACAACCTTTACTTCGCAGGTCTTTCACGTGCCATTGGAGACTGGATGCTAGGCATGAATGCAACCCGGCTTTACACTTTAAAATATTCACAGTCGCGCAATGTGCTTTCAATAGGACGTGTGCAGACGCCCACGCTAGCTCTTATAGTAAATCGTCAACGAGAAATAGAGAACTTCGTCCCTGAGGATTATTGGGAAATCAAGACCGTGTATCGTGATGTTACATTCAACTCCACAAAAGGCCGATACAAGAGCGTTGACGAAGCTAATGCTGTAATTGAAAGCATTAAGCAATATCCGTTGGTAATTAACAGCATCGAGAAAAAAAACGGCAAAGAAGCACCACCCCGCCTGTTTGACTTGACAACACTGCAAGTTGAGTGTAACAAGAAATTTTCGTTCACTGCCGACGAGACGCTGAAACTCATTCAATCACTCTATGAGAAAAAAGTGACTACCTACCCGCGTGTAGATACCACCTACTTGAGCGAGGATATTTATGAAAAGATTCCCGGCATCATGCAGGCCATGACACCATACGCGCCTCTCACAGCTCCAGTGCTTCAGTTACCCAAACTGCCCAAGAGCAAAAAGGTGTTTGACAACAGCAAGGTTACCGACCACCATGCTATTATACCCACCAACATGGATCCTAGCAAGGTTTTCTTGTCACATGATGAGAAACTGGTTTACAACCTTATTGCAAAGCGATTTATAGCTGCATTTTATCCCGACTGCGAATTTGCTACGACAACTGTGATGGCAACAGCTAACACTACCGAGTTCAAAGCAACTGGCAAAGTGATTATGAAAGAAGGTTGGCGTGTTATATTCAATAAAGAAAAGGACACCGACGCCAATGCCAAGGACGATGACAACGGAATCATGCCAGAGTTTGTGAAAGGCGAAAGCGGACCTCACACACCGTCTTTGCTCAAAAAAGCGACGCAACCCCCCAAACCATATACCGAGGGTACCTTGCTTCGTGCAATGGAAACTGCTGGAAAAACAGTAGATGACGAAGAGCTGCGTGAAGCTATGAAGGAAAACGGCATAGGCCGTCCTTCGACTAGGGCTGCAATAATTGAGACATTGTTCAAACGCAAATACATACGCAAGGAAAGAAAAAGCCTCTCGGCTACACTTGCTGGCGTGCAACTAATTGACACGATAAAGGAAGAACTGCTCAAGAGCGCAAAGCTGACAGGCTTGTGGGAGAACAAACTTCGTCATATCGAGCGAGGCGAATTCAGTGCACAGCAGTTCATCGACGAACTAAAAGCAATGGTCAACGAGGTTGTGCTCAATGTGATGCGCGACAACTCAGGCGGAAGCATCATTGTGGAGCAAGATTCTCCCAAAAAGCCTAAAACACCCTCGTCAGGAGAGAAAAAAACACGTGCACCACGCATCAAGTCTATTGAAGAAATTGCTTGTCCTGTGTGCGGCAAGGGGCATTTGGTTAAGGGTAAAAGTGCTTATGGATGCAGCGAGTTTCGTAATGGGTGTAACACACTGTTTCCTTTCGCACAATTTCCCGCCGACCTGACTCCTGCAAAGTTGCGTCAGGCGATAACCAAACAATACAAAAACAAATGAATCTCATGCATAACCAAGACCTAAGCGAAATTGAGATATTCCCGATAGTTGATCCTGAAGGTAATGTCATAGGCAAAGCAACCCGTAAGGAATGTCATTCGGGGAGCAAATTGTTACACCCTGTTGTCCACCTTCATGTATTTAACAAGCAGGGCAAACTATTCTTGCAACGAAGGGCGCTCACAAAGTATATCCAGCCAGGAAAGTGGGATACCGCAGTAGGCGGACATCGTGACTATGGCGAAACTGTGGAGCAAGCACTAGCACGCGAAGCTCGTGAAGAAATAGGAATAATTGATTTTGTTCCTGTTAAGCTGTTTCACTACGTTTACAATAGCGACAAAGAAAGCGAACTAGTAGATACATATTGCACAATAACCGACCAGGAGTCATTTACATGCGACCCAGCCGAAGTAATCGAAGGCAAATTCTGGTCAATACAGGAAATCACTGATGCTCTCGGGTCTGGAATGCTTACTCCTAATTTTGAAGACGAATTCAAGCTTTTAATGAAAGCTCTTCCAAACGTGTTTCCCCAACTTTTTAACGCATAAGAATAAAAAAAACACTATTTTTGTTGCACAGAATAAATAAAAGTATTAACTTTGCACACGCAAATGAGAAATGGTCTCTTGGATGAGTGGTTTAGTCATCGGTCTGCAAAACCGGGTACAGCGGTTCGAATCCGCTAGAGACCTCTTTCAAATCAAAAGATTCCCCTAATTCATCACGATTTAGGGGAATCTTTTTTTTCAATTTACCGCATAGGTCAAAATCACGGAACAGCGGATTTTCCTGGTTGGTAAGACAAGAAATAAATATGGAGAGTAGGTGAAATTACTTTGATCACAGCAAAGAAGACGTGCCAATATGATACGTCCTCTTTGCTGTGATTATCAAATAATTCGTTATTTTATCTCGAAGGTTACCGACTCGTTGCCGCAGGTGGCGCGGAACTGACCGGGTTCGAGGATCCACTGTATGTCTTCGTTGACGTATGACAAGTCGCTGGGAGCAACCTTGAAGGTAACAGTCTTGGTCTCACCTGGAGCGAGCTCTACCTTGTCAAATGCACGCAGGCGCTTCACGTCGGGCGTGAGGGTTGCCACAAGGTCGCTTACAAAGAGCAATACGGGTTCTTTGACTGCACGGTTGCTACTGTTTGTGACATCAACCGTGAATGTAAGCATGTCGCCCTCGGCAAACTGCGGACCGCCTGCTGTGGCTGGGCTAAACCCGCAAGTTGCAACGGCAGTACCAATGGTTGTGGGCTGATGTGTTAGCTTGAAATTAGTGTATTTCACGTCACTATAACTCAAACCGTGACCAAAAGGCCATTGCACAACGGTGTGTGCTTCGTAGTTGTAGGCACCTTCCATTGTCTCAACAAATTCAGCAGGCTTGCAGTCGTAGGTGATAAATGAACCGTGGTACTTGGGGTAAGTGTAAGGCAGACGGCCCGAGAAGTTGGCATCGCCAGCGAGCAGATTAGCCAATGCGTCACCGCCATAGTTACTTGGGAGGAATGTATGAACCACAGCGTTTGCCAAGGGCTCAATGTCGGCAATGATACGGGGACGACCCTCGTTGAGCACCAGTATAATGGGTTTGCCAAACTGTGCCAGTGCTTTTACCATGTCAAGCTGATTCTGCGACAGAGTGAGGTCGTCGATGTTTCCCACAGTTTCACAGTAAGAATTCTCACCGATGCATGCCACTATAACATCAGCACGGTTTATCTTGTCGATAGTGCGGTTACCGTCCTCAATAAGGATTTCGGGCACCTGCATATCGTTGCGCCACATCTCGGGAGTCATGTCATACTTCACCATCTCACTGAACTCAACGTTATCCTTACCAAACTTATTGGCCAACGCGGTGTAGAATGTGTGGTATTTACCTATTGCGCGACACACGCTGTCGGCCATGTGGCCTTGCCAGGTGTAAGACCATCCACCGTTCATAGGACGAAAGTTATCGGCATTGGGACCGCACACAAACAACTTGCTTCCCTGTTTCAAAGGCAAGACATTATCCTTGTTTTTGAGCAATACCATGCATTCCTCGGCCATGCTGATGGCTTCCTGTGCAAACTTCTCGCTGCCAAAATCGGGATACATCTCAACTAATGTTTTATCTTTCTTTTTCATGCCCTTGACGCGTTCGTAGGGAATGTCCCAGGTGCTACGGTCCATCAGGCCTATGCGAATTTTGAGGCGCAAGATGCGACGCACAGCATCATCGATGCGTGACATGGGCACGCGACCTTCGTTCACAAGTTCAGCTAGTAATGTGCAGAAGTCGGTTGAATAAGGATCCATTGTCATGTCAATACCAGCGTTGATGGCCATGCAGATAGCATCTTTCTTGTTGGCTGCCACATGGTCACGCTTCCACAAGTTGTCAATGTCGGCCCAGTCGGTAACAATCATGCCGTCCCAGTTGAGACCTTCCTTGGCCCACTCGGTAAGCAGTTTGTGGTTGGCATGGAAAGGCATGCCGCTATTGTTGCCCGAGTTAACCATGAAACTCAATGCACCAGCTTCAATGCAAGTGCGGAAAGGTTGGAAATACTTTTCCATCATCTCGCGGTAGGTCACACTCGAGGGTGTGCGGTCCTTACCACTGATAACAGCGCCATAAGCAAGATAGTGTTTGAGGCAAGCAGCCACATTGTTCATGCCCAAGTGGTTGGGATCGTCGCCTTGAAGTCCACGTGTGAGCTGGCTTGCCATGACAGCATTAACATGCCAGTCTTCGCCAAAGCTTTCCCACATGCGCGACCAAAGCGGTGATCGAGCCACATCCATAACTGGTGAGTAAACCCAGGGAATGAGACTTGCACGGCTCTCATATGCAGTAATCTGACCGATGCGGTAAGGGATATTTTTGTTGAAAGATGCGCCCTGACTCACTTCCTGGGGGAACAGAGTAGCACCCCAAACATAGCTAGCACCATGAATCTCGTCCACGCCATATAGTTCCGGCACGCCGCACTGGAATTCACTGGCGCTGTTGAGCGTGCGTATAACGTCGGCCCACACCTTGGGTTTTTGTGCTATGCCTTCGGGCACATTAAGGATAGAACCCACACGATAAGTGCTGAACGCCTCGTTGACTTTCTCGGCCGAGAGCATTCCGCCTGCAAGGCTCTGCATTGATTTGTTACTGATGACGTGGTCATCACTTGACTTCTGGGCTACCTTATCGATAGCAAGCTCGCACATCTGGCCCACTTTGTCTTCAAGTGTCATTTTAGACAACAGGGCCTCGACTTGAGCTTCGACCTGCGGGTCTTGCTTGATAGCCTGTGCACTAGCGCCTGTGAATGAAAACGCCAGCAATGAGATAAAGAGTAATTTCTTCATATTATTTTAGTTATTTTTATGTTCGATATAGCCTAGAAAACCGTTACAAGTTATTTGATTCTATAAACTGTTAACGAGCGTGCGGGGGTGTTTATTGTAAACGACGGAGTTGAGATTGTAGTGCTTTCTACTACTGGCACCACATTGTCTGGGTGAGTGAGCGAATTGTCGCAATCGAGCACATCGGCCACCCTGGTGTAGTTAACATTTTCCATACTTGTGATATTGCAAGCGGCAAGTGTTGTGCTAGTCATCTTGTGTTCGCCTTTGATACCATTGAGTTTAATGGTCACTGGGACGTCGTTTGAACCAGCGTTAACTACCTTGATAATGATTGCACTGCTGTCGTCCTTGTCGAGTACTGCACTTGCATATATATCGCCATCGGGGCATGTGGTGGGCAACACGTGGGTGCCACGGTTAGTGGCAAAAAGCTGCTGAACGAGGTAAGAAGAAGTGCGCACAGAGCGTAGGTTATCAAACCAAATCATGTCAGGGCGCCACTGCCAGCCATCGATGTGAGCAAATAGCGGTGCATAGGTTGCCATGCGCACCACGTCGGCATTACGTTCGAGACCTGTCATGAGAGCTGCCTCGCATATCGATGAATAGAAGCGATTCCATTTTTTCCCTGTTCCATGACAAGCATATTCGCCAGCAAACACCTTGGGACCTTTACGAGGGAACTTGTCGTAGCGATGTGCTTGCGAGAGGAAAAATTCCTCGTTCTTATAAAAGTGCTCGTCAACGAGGTCAACTTTGGCTTCGCGCATGAGCGGCCACATTTCGTCATACTCTTTGCCGTCGGGCCAGGGACCTGCTGAACCGATAATCTGAATCTCGGGATACTGCTTTCGAATGGGCTCCATGAACGCCATGAGCATGGGAGCATAATACTCGCCCCACTGCTCGTTGCCAATACCTAAATATTTGAGTCCGAAAGGGGCAGGATGTCCCATCTGGGCACGCACATGTGCCCACTTGCTCGTTGCTGGGTCACCGTTGCAGAATTCAATGAGGTCGATAGCATCCTGAATGAACTCACACAGGCTATCGCCCTGTGCCAACCAATCACCAGCCTTGGTTATGTCGTTATTGAACTGGCAAGCCATGCCGCAGCTTAAAACAGGAAGTGGCTGGGCGCCTATCTCCTCGCAGAACTGGAAGAACTCATAGAATCCAAGTCCGTAGCTCTGGTAATAGTCCATGTGTGAGCGTTCGCGACCATAGTTCCAGCGAGTTTCGTTCAATGGACGATTCTCAACGGGTCCAACGCTGTTTTTCCAGTTGTATCGGGTGTCAAGTGTAGCACCCTCGACAATACAACCACCAGGGAAACGCATCACACCAGGCTTCAAGTCGGCAAGAGCCTGGGCAAGATCTTTGCGAAGTCCATTCTCATGACTCTTCCAAGTGTTAACGGGGAAAAGACTTACGTGCTCTACATCAACGGCATTGACACCGTCAAGCCACAATGCTAGCGATGCTTTCTCTACATCATTGTCAGGAGCAGTCAGTTCAACTGTGTATTTCTTCCATTCATTGCTAGTAACGTTGATTTTTTTCTCGGTAACAGCGAAATTTTCTTCTTGACTGTTCAAGTTGCGAAGCACAACAGAGAGGTGTCCTTCCCCACCCTGCGGTTCGCGCGCCCACAGTGAGAAGCGATATTTCTCCTTGCCATGTAACGACATGCCCAGATGGCCACGGTTTTCAAGTCCTGTAGCCATATCACGCTTGCCGCTGAATGACAGGCGCACATAGTGCGGGCAACGCTCAAAGGGTCCGTCGTCCTTCACTTCAACGCAGCCAATGGTGTTCCACCCCATGAGTGCCTGCGGATATTCAAAAGAACGGTTCTTTATCAGTTCGGCATATAGGCCGCCGTCGGCACCATAGTTGATGTCTTCAAAAAAGACGCCATACATAGTGGGAGCAATATCGCTACCTGGTTTCTTTGTATTAACCTCTATTGTAGTCTGTGCCCCAGTCATCAACGAGGCCATCATGAATGCCGAAAGAAGTATTTTTATCATTATTTTAGTCGTTATTTACGTATATGTCGTTAATAACGATATTGACGTTATTATCGATATTGACGATAAAATTATTTAAACTTTTAAACCTTTACTTTACTCAAATAGTGCTCGCGCAGAGGTTTCTCGTGCTGGTTGCCAGTGAGGTTGATTTCCTGCTCGAGGCGGATGTCTTGTGACGAAGCACCCACCTTGATCATGTAACGTCCAGGATCTATTGACCAATGGCCATCGATATAGTAGCCTAATTGTTCTGGATACAAAGTAAATGTCACCGTCTTACTCTCGCCCGGTTTAAGAGTCACGCGTGCAAAGCCTTGAAGTTGAATAGGTTTAAGCTTTGCTGAGCGATCAAGAGGCGATACATAGAGCTGCACAATTTCATCACCAGCAACCTTGCCGGTATTCTTAACCTCAACGCTTGCGGTGAACTCCTCGGCACTGGTTGCCACTTCATTATTTATCATGAGATTGCTGTACTCAAATGTAGTGTAACTCAATCCATAGCCAAATGGATAAGCAATGCGATTATCTCCATCAAGTCCATAGTTATAGCAAATGGGCTCATTGAGTTCGACAGCGGGATATGAAACGCAGAGTTTGCCCGAAGGGTTGACGTTGCCATAGAGAAGGTCGGCAACGGCATTACCGCCTTCCTCGCCCGGATACCAAGCCTGGATAACAGCAGCACACTTGTCTGCCACGTTACTGATAACTTGCGCACGTCCGCCGAAGAGAATAAGCACAACTGGCTTGCCAGTAGCAATGAGTGCATTTACATACTCTTCCTGACGGCCAGGCATACGTCCGTGAGTACGGTCACGGTTCTCGCCGCTGAGCATCACGTTCTCACCCATAGCAGCAACGATAACATCGCTTTGGGCAGCCATAGCAAGGGCTTCATCCCAGTTGGCAGCCTCATGGTGCTTGACCATGCGGTCGTCAATCTTCTTCTGTGCAGCAACACGCGGATCGCCACCCACTTCCATCACGGTCTCGGGGACATCAGTCCAGTCACAGCCACGTGAATAGCTCACGGTAGTGCCGTCAGGACAACGATTTTCCATACCTTCCTTAAGGAAAACATAGCGAGGGTGGAACTCGCTCTCCACCTTGCGATGCCAGAAGTAGTGCATCGACTGGAATGTGTAGTCGCCAGCCATAGCCCACATGGTGTTGGCATTGGGACCGGTGAGGAACACTTTCTTGCTGGTTTTGAGAGGCAATGTGCCATCGTTCTTTAGCATAACGATTGACTGAGTAGCAAGTTTGTAAGAAGTCTCACGCTCTTGTTTAGAGTCAAAGTTAAGGTGACCTTGAGAATAGAGCACGGGGGATTTATCAAGCATACCCAAGCGGGCCTTGAGCATGAGCACGTGCTTCACAGCCTTCTCAATATCTTCTTGTTTCACAAGACCCTGGTCAAGAGCATCAAGCAAATGTGCATAATTGTCGCCGTGGGGGAAATCTACCTCGTTGCCAGCATTGAACGCTGCCACACAACGCTGCAAAGCAGTGTAAGAGTCACTGCCCACCTGATTGATTGAGCCGTAATCGCTCACGGTGATACCATTATAGCCAACATAACTGCGTAAAACATCCTGTTGCAACCATTTGTTAGCCACGCACTTGGTGCCGTCAATCTCGTGATATCCTGTCATGAGTGCCTGGCTCCCGGCAAGGCGCATGATAGCCTCGTGAGGCATTAGAATTTCTTCCATCACCTCTTTCTTATTGCTGCTGGCACCGCTACCTCCATAGCCCAGGAAATGTTTGGTGCAGGCTCCGATGCCCTCACGCAAGTTACCGTTGTGTTGCAAACCGTTGACAAATGCAAGTCCCATAGCAGTTGTGAGGTAACCATCCTCGCCGTAGGACTCCTCAAGACGATTGAATGACGGATTACGCACAACATCGACCATGGGCGAAAGTGCCAACAAACCGCCCATCTTGCGCAAGGCGGTACCAGTTTGCCAAGTCTTGACCTGAGCCAATTCGGGATTGAATGAGCAAGCCAGACCTATCTGCTGGGGATATACTGTGGCATCCTTTGAGTTGACACCAGTGAGAGCTTCCTCATGGAAAAGTGCAGGAACAGCGTTAGGAGTGTTGTTCATGAGCCATTGTTGCATCTGTGCTACCATGTCACGTTGTTGCTCTGGGGTCTTGCCCAGATCCATTGCAAACTGAGAGAAGTGCCCCACTCCGTTGGGAATGAGTTCACGGCATTTAGCCTCGTTAAGTTTGCCGTTCTGGTCAAAAAACTGTCCCAGGTAGATGCTCTGCAACTGTGCCACACGTTCTTGCTGGCTCATGTTGTTGTAGAGTTTGTCCACGCGAGTTTCGATTGATTGCGAGCCGCACGAAGCCATCGCGATACCTATTCCTGCAATCATAATGCTTTTATTAATCCCAATTTTCATCATATTCTTTTTTTGATAACTCGATATTTCGATTATACGGTTAAAGCTTTATAACCACCTTGCCCTTGATGTCGCGTGACGAAGCCCCAACATAAATTGTGAACGTGCCGGGCTCGCCAACCCACTCGTGATTGTTCTCGTCAAAGAACTTGAGGTCGTCGTCTTTAACGGTATATGTCACGGTCTTGGACTCGCCGGGGGCAAGCGTAACTTTCTCAAAGTGCTTGAGCTCCTTGACGGGACGCAGCACGCTGGCCTTGTCGTCGCCCACGTAGAATTGAACGACTTCCTTGCCGGCAACCTTGCCAGTATTGGTCACGTTAACCGATACCTTGCGGTCGTCAATCACGGGCTTTCCATACTCAAATATGGTGTAACTCAAGCCATAACCGAAGGGGAACTGTACTTGAGTCTTGAAATAGTCCAACCAGCGGTAACCTAGCAGAATATCCTCACCATAAACCTCGGTTTCGTTCTTCTTCATGCCGTCGCAACGAACGGTGCTGAAAGAAATGCCCTTCCACCCCTTAACAGCAGAATCCAGCAGAGCCTTGCTATTCATTGGTTTGCCAGCTTCTCCGCCAAAGGGTTGCGGCAGCAATTCGGGAGTCACGCCAGGGTAACCAATGCTACCCATCTTATGAGCTGGATAGTCAATGAGTTGTTTTGCAATAGTGAATGGCAATTTACCCGAAGGGGTAACGTCGCCCGAGAGCACATCGGCAATGGCGTGGCCAGCCTCGCTGCCCAAGTACCATGACTGCACCAATGCAGACACCTCGTCAAGCCACGGCATGGCGTAAGCGTTACCGCTTGCCATCACCACAACGATGTTGGGATTGGCCTTTGCTAATTCGCTGATAAGCAAGTCCTGACCGAAAGACAGATTGTAATGGAGACGATCACCCCCCTCACAGTCTTGCTGGTGGTTCTTGTTGAGACCGCCCACATATATCACCACATCGGCACGGTGTGCTTTCTCCACAGCTTCATCACGTAGCGAGTCGAGGACGGTTTGCTGCATCTTGTCGGTGTTGCCAAACATGGCGCGGCCAGATACATAGCCCTGTGCATACTCAATCTCGCAGTCGCCGAAGCGTTCCTTGATGCCTCGCAGGGGTGACACCTCATCACGTGGCTTGAGTTCACTCGAGCCACCGCCGGCACACAGGCTGCGAGTAGCATTCTCGCCCACTACAAGGATTTTCTTGCCTGCTACGGAAGTAAGGGGCAGAATGCCATTGTTCTTCAAGAGCACGATACCTTCCTGGGCAATAGAGCGTGCCGCAGCCACATGTTCAGGCGAATTGATTGAACCATAGCCTTTGCGGTCACTCATCTCGGTGCGCATGAGAAGACGCAGCATGCGTCGTGCTTTGTCATTAATTATAG
This sequence comes from Sodaliphilus sp., assembly GCF_045598405.1. NCBI lineage: Bacteria > Pseudomonadati > Bacteroidota > Bacteroidia > Bacteroidales > Muribaculaceae > Sodaliphilus > Sodaliphilus sp. The sequence continues at coordinate 38,770 of NZ_JAZLLZ010000021.1, read as the reverse complement.
AGTCTGGGACTTCGCCTCGTTTGCATTTTTCCAAATAAGCGCTTCCCAAGTAATAGTCGTCGTAAGTGTTGATAGGAGCCTCGCTCGACAACCCGTCGGTGTAGCTTCCCATTTCAAGGTCAAGGCCGTTGAAGATAGCCTCCTGTGTGTTGTGGGTAGCGCCCCAGTCACTGATGACCGCGCCGTCCCATTTCCACTCACCCTTGAGAATATCGTTAAGCAGGCGTGCATTGTGCGACGCATGCTGGTCGAGGTACTGGTTGTAACTGCCCATGAGGCTCCATGCACCGCCCTCGGTAACGGCAGCGTGGAAAGGACGCAGGTACAACTCATAGAGGGCACGATCGCTCACACGCACATCCACGTGGCCGCGCAATGTCTCCTGCTCGTTAAGGGCAAAGTGCTTGACGCAGCAAGCAACTCCATTGCTTTGCAGACCCTGGATATAGGGCACGCACATGGTCGAGGCCAGCAGGGGGTCCTCGCCCATGTATTCAAAGTTACGACCGTTGAGCGGAGTGCGATACAGGTTCACACCGGGTCCCAGCAAGACGGTCTTTTTGCGATATCGTGCTTCTTCGCCCACCGAGCGACCATACAGGCGAGCCAGTTCGGGCTGCCATGTTGCCGCCAAGCAAGTAAGTGCAGGGAATGCAGTGCAGTAGTCGTTGGTCCAGCCGGCATGGTTCCAGTCGTTCCAGTTAATCTCCATACGCACTCCATGAGGACCGTCGCTGGTATAAACCTCGGGCACACCTAGACGAGGTACGCCAGGACTGGTGAACTTGCTCTGGGCATAGCACAGACGCACTTTCTCTTCGAGTGTCATCTGCGAGAGTAGTTCTTCAATGCGTGACTCCATGTCATCGTCCGCATGTGCTACGGTAAACAAACTTGCCATAAATAAAGTGAGGAAGTAAACTTTTTTCATAGTTAATTACATTAAAAAACAAGAGTACAAAGATAACACTTTCACGGCAGTCTTTGTACCCTTGTGAAGAAATTTCCATTATTTCTTAATGGGGAAAATATACACCAGTCCACACATGACGAGGGCAATCACAGCGGGGAACAGTGAGAAGATAGCCCAAATCATGGTTTTAACGCTCTCGGTGACAGAAGCAGGGTCAATACTCTCGTTACCCATGGCATCGGCAACCATTGTGGCGCCGGCAAGTCCCAGCACCAACGCGATGAGCGAGCCCGATACTGCGCCGCCAAACTTCTGTGCCATAGTACCTGACGAGAAGATAAGACCAGTTGATGATGTACCGAACTTTTCAGTAGCATAGTCAGCAACATCGGCATACATCGACCACAGCAACGGAGAGTAGAGACCTACGCCCACCGATGTGAGTACTACAAGTGCAACCATGAGCCATATAGACGACTTCTCCATGGGGATGAAGAAGAATGCCACCGACAGAACAAGACAGATGATTGCAGCTACAAGGAATGCCTTGCGCTTCGAACCCATCCACTCGGTGAACTTGGGTGAAACACCTCCAAAGATCATACAGGTTACTTCACCAAATGCCATGAACACGGTGTAGTTGATGATAAGTCCCATAACAGTAATGTCACCACCCATGCAATACTGGAAGATATAAGCAGCAACGGCATAACGGAATCCGTTGAAGAAGTTGGTGCAAATACCTATGGAAGTTAGGATGAGCCAAGGCTTGTTCTTGAACAAATCAGCGAACTGCTTGAACGAGAACTTATCGGCACGAACCATCTTTACACGCTCACGAGTAAGGAGGCCACATGCAAGCGTCATCACAGCCGCCAGACCTCCAAATAAAGCGCCAATTACTGCATACTGATGCTGGTCAGTGCCGCCTATACCCTTCTGGATATAGGGGAACGAGAGCAGGGTGACGAAGCCCATGGCATAAGCTCCCACCATGCGGAACGATGAGAACTGGTTCTTCTCGTTGTCGTCCTCGGTCATCACGCCCAGCAGCGAGCCGTAGGGTACGTTAACTGCGGTGTAGATTGCCATCATGAGCAGATACAGGGTGTAAGCCCAGATGCGCTTGCCCACGGGACCCAGCTCGGGAGTATAGAGCAGCATGGCGAAGATGAGGCCGAAGGGAATCGCACCGATGATGAGCCAGGGACGGTAAGTGCCCCAGCGCGACTGGGTGCGGTCGGCAAGCGAACCCATGATGGGATCGGTCACCACGTCAAACATACGCGCGATGAGCATCAGCGCTGCCGTGTCGGCAAGCGAGAGGCCGAACACGTTAGTGAAGAAGAAAGGAAATACAATAGACATCACCTTCCAGGTAATACCGCCGGCAGCGGCATCGTCCAGGGCGTATCCTATTTTTTCACTTAATTTAGCCACTTTTCTTAGTTTGAAAGTTAAAAAGGTTCCAGAAACCACCGTTGCAGTGGTTTCCAGAACCTTTATAGTGAGATAAATTTACTTAACAGCAACCTTGGTGAGGGTGTAGCCGTTACCCACGAGGAACATACCGTCTTCAGCCTTTACCTTGGGGCCAGAAACATCGGTGAGAACCCACTCGATAACCTGATTGTCGCCGTCCACAGTGATGTCGCCACGGTTAGCGTCGCCGTCAAGGCCTGTTATGATGTTGTTCCACCATGCGCTTGTGAGAGCACACTGGCCGTTACCGCTAACGGTTACAGCGATAGTCTTGCCGGGAGCAAGAGTGCCGTTGTCAAAGAGCTCCTTAGACTGCTCTTGCAGACCATTGAAGGGAGTGTCCCATGTCACTACATGCTCGCCTTCCCACAGTACAACCTCAGATACCATCATAGTGATCTTAGTGATAGTGTAGCCGTTACCCACGATGAACATACCGTCCTGGTTGTTGAACATAGCTTCTGACTTGTCGGTGAAAGTAAACTCAAGATATTTAGTATCACTACTGATAGGAAGGTCACCACGGTTTGCCTCACCGTCAATACCAGTGAAGGGGTTGTTCCACCATGCGGTAGCAACTGTACCCTGGCCTTCACCGCTTACATAAACGCGGATTGTTGTACCTTCCTTCCAAGTACCGTCGGCAAACCAAGCGATAGACAGCTGCTGGAGTTGAGCGAAGGGAGTATCCCAAGTTACCTGCCAGTCACCTTCCCACAGAGTCTTCTCGCCTTTTGCTTCCTTGAAGGGTTCAGCGTTCACAGTAACCTTGCCCATACCATACTTAACGCCGTCCTTAACAACGACCATCTGGTAATCTCCATCGGGCAGAGCGGGAACAACAAATGTGATAGTGCCATCGTCGGCAACCACGCCGTCGCACTTAACGCCTTTGATGTAAACCTCAGTAATACCATTCATGTTGGTACCGGCAATTGTCTTTACTGTGCTTGTCTGGCACCACAGGTTCTTAGCACCAGCTGCAAGAGTGGGGTCACCCTCGAGAGGAATAACCTTGAGTGTACAGTTACGGTAGGTTGAAAGGCCCTTAGTAGTTGTTGCCACAATCTTAACATCGTAGTCACCAGCCAGCATGGGCATGTCAATCTTATTACCCTCGTGAACCTTCTCTCCATCGATATACCAACTAACAGTAGTGAACTGTGTGGGGGTCACGATAGCCTCGAATGTGAAATTCTGTGTGCGGTCAATTGTAGGAAGCTTTGAAGGCTTACCGCCAGAAGTTTCCTCAAGTTCGGTGTTAAGGATGCGGGGGTAGTCATCCTCACCTGCTGTGATGAACGGAGTGTTGTCCACCGAACAGCTATTGAATGCTACTGCTGCCACAAGAGCGGTCAGCATCGTATATAACTTTTTCATTTTTTCTTGATTTTAAAATTATACAAGGATGATTACGGATTCAGAGGAGTTACGTGATCGGGCTCAGTATCCCACCATACGCGGTGGTGCCAGTCGTCGGTGCCACCAAGTTTTTGGAGAGCCTTCTCGTAGTTAGCCTTGTTATACTTAGCCTCGAGGTTGGGGTACTTCAGGCGGACGGGAGTTGTGAGATCATCGTCGTCGTAAGTGAAGTCGCTTGTCCAGCGTGGATAGTTGTAGCGGTTCTCAAGAGTGGGATAGCCACTGCGGCGCAGGTTAGCCCAACCCTCGGCGGGGTTCATGAGGTGGAGAATCCATGCCTCATAGTTAATCATCTCCTTAATGCTCTCAGGACTTACACCCTCAGTAGTAGTGCTGTTGAGATAATCTTGGATTTCTTCCTCGGTGATAGCCTTAATCTTGTAGTACTGGTTGAGCATCTCCATTGCATCGCGGATACCAGCCTTGTAGTAGAATTCGATTGAGCCATCGACATTCCAACCCTTAGTGATAGCCTCAGCAAGGAGGAACTTAACCTCGGTGCTTGTCATGAGGATACCAGGGCACTCAGCCTTCTCGAGCTGGATTGAGAGGAAGGGACGCATCATGCGGGCATTGTAGTTAGACTGGTCGAAACCAACCTCAGGATACATGTTCACGAGACGAGCCAGTGTGGGGATGTCCTCGTTGGCGGGAGCGTTAACCCAGTTGTGCCACCAAGCGGCGCCGATGTCACAGGGGTGAGGACCGTCGCCCTTGTCACTGTTCTGGTAAGCAACAACCTCCTCGGTCACGTCAACGTTCCATGCGTCGTCGGCCTTAACAGCGCTGCGCTTGGGGTTGAGATAGTGACGGCAGATACGATACAGACGGGGGTCTTTTCTGTCATTGAGTCGGTTGAAGAGTGTAGCGCTCACAAATGTGGGAGAGTCAGAGTCCTGACCATAGAGCATCTCACCGAGTGCATTTACACGGAAATCGAGGTCGCGTGCACCATCATAGAGGGTAAAGGGGCCGTCGATGTAAGTGATAGTTGCGTTCTCGGCATTGCTGCTAATGTAGCCACAAGTATCGGCAACAGCCTTCTCAAACTCGGCCTTTGCCTTCTCGGGAGCTACATCGCTGATGCGCATTGCATAACGCATGCGCAGTGAGTTGGCATACTTAGCCCAAGCCTTAGCATCGCCACCATATGCGGTAACGTCGCCGGTAACAGCATCGTTGTTACCCTTCATGAGGATGCCGATGCACTCGCCGAGCTCCTTGAAGAAGTCATTGTAGATGTCTTCCTGGCTGTCATAGGCGGGAGTAGCGCTGCCACCATAGAGGGCCTTGCCAGCCTCGAAGTAGGGAACATCGCCATAAGTATCGGTAAGAACCGCCATAAGATATACGCGGTGGATGCGCAGGATAGCGTTCAGGTTGGGGCAGGATTAGTGATGACATATTCTCCCAAAACGTCATCAAAATAACCATATTCAGTAATAGCCATAAGTAGCTTATATTAGTTTCTTGTGGTAAGGTTGTAATTAACGATACAAAAGTATTAAGATTTAATAATCTTATCTTACTGTATTCTATCAATAAATGCCACAAAGTTGACTACTATCAACCTTGTGGCATTTATTGTGCAAATTTTGGATAGAATTGTGTAAGTGCAACGATGCGCTATCTGTGTTTTATCTACATCAAATAAGCATTCTTTTTGTAACTTTCGCGAAATTCGGTTGGCGTTACGCCTTTCACGCTCTTAAACGTGCGGTTAAAGTTAGAAATAGAATTAAAACCGCACTTGAAACTAATCTCCATCACCGTCATCGTGCTATCGACAAGCAACAGCGCAGCCTGCCCGATGCGCACATCGTTTATATAATTAGAGATTGACCGATTAGTGCGCTGCTTGAAGAAACGGCTCAACGCATTTGGCGTCATGTTTACCATGCCCGAAAGAGTTTCCATTCTTATCTCCTCTTGATAGTGGGAGTCTATATAATCTTTGATCACCTGGATGCGTCGGCTTGTAACCGGCACATCGGCGTGAGAATAGTGCGATGATGCCAGGCAATGATAGTCGCCCGAGGTGGCAAGATCATATATAATGCTCAACAGTGTCTGCATCGACAAGAATGACGGCTCGCTGTTAACCAGCGAGTTAAGACGCTCATACACTGTCATAATGGCTTTCATTCCGAATGCGATGCCCACCTGCGTGTTATCAAACATTTCCTTCACGGGCTGCATCACACGTCGGTTCATCCAGGAGTCGGAAAACAAATCGGGCGGCATCTGGATGGTAATTTCATGTATCGACTCTGACTGGCAGTTTGACTGCTCCCACACGTGTTCAAGATTACACCCCACCAGTGCCAGGTCATACTCGCCCAGCACCTCGATGTTGTCGCCCACAATGCGGCGTGCGCCAGCACAATGCTCCACAAAGTTTAGCTCAAACGCATTATGCTTGTGCAACGGATAGTTAAAGCTCGGTTTATACCGTTCTTGTAGATAATAACAATCCCTTTCACTGATGGGAGGGATCTCAATGATCAATTTTCCGGATGTCTGCATAAAAGCATATGATAAAAACAGCAACTTAATCGATTAAGTCAATATAGCATAACTCAACAACAAAGTTACTGTTTTCTATCCAAAAACGCAAATGTTTGAACTGGGTTTTATACAAAAATATCGCAGTTCTGAGAAAATGATTATTGACCTTCGCTGATATGAGTGAATCCTGTGATAAATTCATCCAGGTTGTTAACCTTTAACTTCTTGGCTATCTGTATCTTCTTGTTGTAGATAGTTCCTAGGCTCTTGTATTTCATGCACAGCATGATAACGGTGCGTGAAATACCACAACTATACAGTGCCAGGAAATTAATCTCGCTCTCATTGAGTTTGCCAGAGGCCAGTTCCTGTGCCTTGACCAAGATATTATCGTGCAAGTCGTTTGCAATAGTCTGGATGTTGCGCCAGTATGACGAACTGTTTCCGTCCTCGCTCAATGACATGATTGACTGGAATTTCTCGGCAAACTTTTTCTCGTCATATTCATAGGACCATAATATGAGCTGGTGAACAATTTTGATTTGATCATCAATGATGGACTTCATGCCGTTTACTGCATTGTTATCATCGCTGCCCATGCTCGACGTCAGTTGCTTCTTTTCTTCATGTTCCTTAATCGTGTTTTTCAGGTCCTCCAAGCTGCGAAGCGAGGCATTCAGGTCGGCTGTCATCGATTCAAATTCGCTCTGTTTGAGGCGATACCTGCTGCGATACCTTATTACAAAGACAATCAACACCAATACAATGATCACGCACAACGCAATAATCAACAATGAATTTTGAAACTTGGATTGCAACGCTTGGTTTTTCAGTTCAACTTTTTGGGTATCATATTTTTTCTCAACACTCAACAACTTGTAATTTAACCCGCTGATGAGCATAGAAGCGCTTATCTTATTACTCTCGTTAAGGTAACGTTGAGACAAATCTATTTGTTTGGAATACTTGGCAATATCGGCAAGTGTTTTGTAATACCACATCGTATCTACCGACTCCACCATCTTGGGGGCCGTGTTGACATAATGCCAAGCAGAATCAACTTGTCCCTCATGAGCATAAATTTGAGCAATGCAATAGTGCAACCTGGGATGTTCTAGGTCAAAATCCTTGCTGTTAATGGCTTCTATCCCTATGGCTTTTGCCTTGCCGTAGTCGTTGGTCATCAAGCAGTAATATTCGGCAAGCGAATATTTGCACTCGCTGGCTACGCTTTTCTCATTCAGGTCCTGAGCGATTTTAATGGCTTCGTTCAAGCACATCACCGCACTATCGCCCTTGTCATCAATTGCGCGCATTAGATGTCCCATGTGCGAGAGGCACAGCATCTCGTTGTGCTTGTTTCGTGCCTTCCTGAACAGAGGCAATGCCTCACGAAACTTCTCCATTGCAATCGACTTCACGCCTAGGTATTCGTTCTGGTAAACAAAACCTAGTCTCAACTTGGCATAACCTAAATTATTATAGTCAGTTGAGGCTGCAACATCTTCGGCCATGTGGAAGCAATCCACTGCTATGTCTTGATTGCCTAGGGCGTCATTCATTTCTCCTTTTGCAATAAGTGCTCTGGTGTATCTCACGCTATCACTATTCTCTCGGAAATACTCCACTGCAATATCTATCACAGAATCCCCTGGCACATGCACATGGTTGCGATATTGAGCCTTGGTGAGCAACAAGCAATAATAGGCATTATCTGCCTTGTTAAATGAAGTTTTGTCAATAGAAGATAGAAGCGACAACACCTCTTTATCCTTGTGCTGTGAGAGCAACGAATCGGCTTGCACCAGCCTAGGGTCATTACTGTGCCCCGAACAAGCTACCAGCAATGTCGAGAATGCAAGTGCTCCCACTAGTGAATATATCAATCTCCTTATCATGAAAAATACAATTTTATTAACTGCAAAATTAGTCTAAATATTTTAATATATCAAGAAAAACGAGTATAATCGCGCCTCATTTTTCAAAAGTTAATTAATTGATATTATTGTAGTTGCAAAATTAAATTCTCATTTTATGCTCATTTCATGCCACGAGGCAAGTGAAACGACCCCTAGAATAACAAAAAAAATGCCTGGCAATAGACTTATCACCAGGCACGAATCAGAATTAATTATCCTTTCTTGTTTCTTTACAAAGCTTCATCGCTCAATTCGCCGAAGTCTCCAAGTTCCTCCTCGTTAAACTCGGCATCGCCATAGAACTCCTCGCCTATATCTTCGAGTGAAGGTGTTTCTACCTTGGCAGGTGCGGGAGCGAAAGTGGGTTCTACATTTTCCTTGGGTGCCCTGCCTTCCTTGCGCTGGCACAAGGGATCTCTTAAACTCTTTCCGGGCACGACTTCTTTTAGTTTCATGTAGAAATAACGCTCGGTCATATAGTCAAAGACAAATTTTAACTTCTGACCTTCGTCCTCAACGAGTTCATCAAGACGGGTGTCTTCCATAATCCAGATGTCCTCATCTGTGTCAACGTCCATGTCAACATAAGTCACCTCTTTCTCGCGATTCCACTCGTCGTCGCAGATGTAGAATGAATCCACCTGTTCCATGTCATAACCAGCGGCATCGAGAATTGCGTTTCTTAACCTTAAGAAAGTGTCTTCTGAATCAATCGCTATTTCCAACTTGAAATTACTTGACTCTTCTGAACCAATAAGAAATTTGTATATCATATCTTTTGTGATAAAATTTTGTTGTTCTGTTTTACAGTGCGAAATTACTAAAAAAAATATATATCAATACATTTTTGGCGATTTTTTTTCAGCAATGCAAAATAAAATTTTTACGCAAATTTTTAGGTTGAAATTTTCAACAAAAAACTAAAATTTACACATTAATATAATAAAACGCTATCACTCGAAAATAAAGCCGAGGCCTCCAATGGGAAGCCCCGACCATTTTATTGTTTTCAAAATCACCCGCAGGTCTATCAAGGAATGAGATTATGGCTGCGGAATATCTTCTGAATCTTCTCAAGAGCCTCTGTCACCTGATCCTTGGTGTGAGTTGCCATGAGGCTGAAACGAATGAGCGTGTCGTTAGGAGCAACAGCAGGCGAAACAACGGGGTTGACAAAGATACCCTCATTGAACAACTCGGTCGTGATGAGGAATGTGAGGTTGTTGTCGCGAATGTAAAGCGGGATAATGGGAGTCTCGGTATTACCAACTTCACACCCCATAGACTTGAAGCCTTCAAGAGCGTAATTAGTAATATCCCACAAGTGCTGCTGACGTTCAGGTTCCTCAACCATGATGTCAAGCGCTGCATTTACTGCCGCTGTCGATGCGGGTGTGATGCTAGCTGTGAAGATGTAAGAACGAGAGTGATGACGCAAGAAGTTAGTTATCACTTCATCGGTTGCGATAAATCCGCCCAGTGATGCAAACGACTTGCTGAATGTGCCCATGATGAGGTCAACCTCGTCGGTAAGGCCGAAGTGGTCACACACGCCGCGTCCGCCATTTCCGAATACGCCTATGCCATGAGCCTCATCCACCATGATGCTTGCATTGTACTTGTGAGCAAGATCCACGATATCGGGCAATTTACACACGTCGCCTTCCATCGAGAACACACCGTCGGTCACGATGAGTTTAACGCGGTCAGGCTCGCACTTCTTGAGCTGTGCTTCGAGCGAAGCCATGTCGTTGTGCTTGTACTTCAACGAATTAGAGAACGACAAGCGACGACCCTCGATAATCGAAGCATGGTCTTGCTCGTCCCACAGGATATAATCTTCACGGCCTGTGAGCGATGACACGACACCCAAGTTCACACCGAAACCGGTTGAATAAACCATAGCGTCCTCTTTACCGATATAGTCAGCAAGACGACGCTCCAGCTGCTTGTGGATGTCAAGTGTACCGTTCAAGAAAGGTGAACCAGCACAACCAGTACCATATTTCTTCACTGCATCGATAGCAGCTTGCTTTATCTTGGGATGATTTACTAATCCAGTGTAACAGTTAGAACCAAACATCAGCACCTTCTTGCCGTTGATCATAACTTCGGTGTCCTGCTCGCTGGCAATAGCACGGAAATAAGGATATATACCTGCCTCTTTTGCTTTTTGAGGCTCTAAATACCTAGATAATTTTTCTTGTAATGGTTTCATTTTTAATTTTAACAATAGTTTTAAACTATCTATATCTTGAATTAGGCATCATTGCCCTTCATTATAGACTGCAAATTTAATAAATTAATTTCAATAAAGAATAATTTTAGGATTAAAATGATACCATTTTCGATGATATTTATGCTTTTAGTTACTTTTTTTGCCTTAACAATGCCAAAATGTGCCTTGTTAAGATTTATTAAGAAAACATAATGCTTGTAGTAGCTATTCGGCAATATAACTTCCCGCGAATCTCGCAAAGGTAAAATAAATTTTACTTAATTTATCAATTTCTTATGCTATACGTCACGGCAACCCTTTGTTGCCCAATGTATTATTATATCACCAAACGGATTATATAATATTAAGTGAAAACAAATTGGATTTATTTGGGCACAAAGTCATTTAAATTTTGTAATTTTGTAAATTAAACAAAAAACAAATGGAATTCAAATTACATTCCCCATATTCCCCCACAGGTGACCAGCCGCAGGCTATCGCCGAATTGAGCGACGGAGTGAACGACGGCACCCAGTTCCAAACCTTGCTTGGTGTAACAGGATCGGGCAAGACCTTTACTATGGCCAATGTCATTGCACGCACCGGGCGGCCCACACTCATCTTGTCGCACAACAAGACGCTGGCAGCACAACTCTATGCCGAGTTCAAGTCTTTCTTTCCTGAAAACTCGGTGCATTACTTTGTTTCTTATTATGACTATTATCAGCCCGAGGCATATATCCCCTCGACCGACAAATATATAGAGAAAGACCTGGCAATCAACGATGAGATAGAGCGCTTGCGACTTGCTACCGTGACATCACTGCTCTCGGGGCGACGCGACATTGTGGTTGTATCCAGCGTTTCATGCCTCTACGGTATGGGCAACCCAGAGGATCTTAATGCCAATGCGATGACAATATCGGTGGGCGACAACCTGGGACGTGACGAATTGCTGCGAAACCTTGTCAACGCATTGTATTCCCGCAACGATATCGACATGAAAATGGGTAATTTCCGCGTCAAGGGCGACACGGTTGATATCTATTTGAGCAATGAAGATTTCATGCTACGTGTGATATTCTGGGGCAACGAGGTTGAAAGCCTTGAAATCCTTGACCCGCTATCGATGCTCGTCAAGGAAACCGTGCAGTCGTTCCGCATCTTCCCCGCTACCCTATTTGCCACGACCAAAGAACGTCTTGCGGGTGCTCTCGGCGCCATCGATGTGGACCTGGGCACCCAGGTTGAAGCATTCAGGCGAGAGGAACGACATGTTGAGGCAAAACGCCTTTATGAACGCGTGACCTATGACCTGGAAATGATAAGGGAGGTGGGATACTGCTCTGGAATCGAGAATTATTCCAGATACTTTGACGGACGCAAGCCTGGCATGAGGCCTTTCTGCTTGCTTGATTGCTTCCCCGATGATTTCCTCACAATTATAGACGAAAGTCATGTGACCATACCGCAAATCAGGGCAATGTATGGCGGCGACCAAGCACGTAAAACTAACCTCGTGCACTATGGCTTCCGTCTTGAGGCAGCTCTCGACAACCGTCCATTGAGGTTTGAGGAATTTGAGGCAATGACCAAGCAAACCATATACGTCAGCGCCACACCAGCCGACTACGAGCTGACGCAGTGCGAAGGTGTTGTCACCGAACAAATTATACGTCCCACCGGTTTGCTCGACCCGAAAATCATAGTGCGTCCCTCGCAAGGCCAAATTGATGACCTGCTCGAAGAGATACAAGTGCGCGTAGAACATGGCGAACGCACCCTCGTGACGACTCTGACCAAGCGAATGGCCGAGGAACTCACTGATTACCTAGCTTCCTACGATATCCGTTGCGCCTATATGCACAGCGATGTTGAAACGATGGACCGCATTCAGATTCTCGATGACCTGCGTGCTGGCGCAATCGACGTGCTAGTGGGCGTGAACTTGTTGAGAGAGGGACTTGACCTGCCGGAAGTGTCGCTAGTTGCAATACTGGATGCCGACAAAGAGGGTTTCCTGCGTAGCCGACGCTCGCTCACACAGACAGCTGGACGTGCTGCCCGCAATCTCAACGGACTTGTCATCATGTATGCCGACAACATAACCCAATCTATGCAGCAAACAATCGACGAGACCGAGCGCCGCCGCATGTTGCAGTTGAAATATAACGAGGAAAACGGCATTACTCCACAAGCGATCATCAAGGCGCGCAATGCAATCATCGGGGTAGATACCGATATGGTCGCGCCCGAGAAAGACGGCAAGCAGCATGCTCGCAAGTATGAAAACAACGTCATCGACTCATCATTATTGCAGCAACACATGGCTGCCGAGTTTGACACAACGAGCGGAATTGTGGCTGATCCCGTCGTCGCCTACATGAATAAAGGCGACATCGAGAAAACCATTGAAGTGCTCAAACAGAAAATGGTGGATGCAGCCAAGCGCATGGACTTCCTCGAAGCAGCACAATATCGTGATGAAATCATAAAACTAACCGAGAAAATAGAATCTTGACATATGGCCAAACAAGACAAGCAACCACCTAAACGAAGCAACCGCGTCGAGGGACAATGGCTTCCTACGACAAAAAAAGAAATAGAGCACCTGGGATGGGACCACATTGATGTGATTCTGTTTACAGGCGATGCTTATATCGACCATCCCTCTATGGGTGCGGCAGTGATAGGACGCACGCTCGAAGCGCATGGCTACAACGTGGCCATCGTGCCACAGCCCAACTGGCGCGACGACCTGCGTGATTTCAAGAAACTAGGCAAGCCTCGCTTGTTCTTCGGTGTGAGCGCCGGCGCAATGGATTCAATGGTAAATCACTACACAGCCAACCGTCGCAGGCGCAGCGACGATGCCTACACCCCCGACGCGCGAGCCGGTGCACGTCCCGACTACCCTACTATTGTATATAGCAAAATACTCAAAGAGATATGGTCCGGTGTTCCCATTGTGGCTGGCGGCATCGAAGCTTCATTGAGGCGCCTTGCCCACTACGACTACTGGCAAGATGCACTGCGCCCTTCTATCATGGCCGACGCGCCTGTCGATATCATCACTTATGGCATGGGCGAACTGGCAACCATCACTATTGCTGATGCCTTGCGTGACGGAGCAAGCATCGAGAGTTTGACCGATGTGCCACAAACAGTTGTTCGCAGGCCAGTGAAGGAAATACCAGGCAAGACCGATGACAATAATGTCGTGATGCATTCATTCGAAGATTGCCTTGCCTCGAAACGCGATCACGCCGAAAACTTCAAAAACATTGAAATCGAAAGCAACAAGTGGCACGGACGCACCATGTGGCAAAAAACAGGAAACATGGCAATAAAAGTCAACCCCATGAATCCACCCATGACAAGCGAGCAGATTGACGCCTCGTTTGACCTTCCTTACACACGCCTGCCACACCCTCGTTACAAAGGCAAGCGAATACCTGCCTATGAAATGATTAGGCACTCGGTGAACTTGCACCGCGGTTGCTTCGGCGGATGTGCATTCTGCACCATCAGCGCGCACCAAGGCAAGTTCATTGCCTCACGCAGCAAGAAATCAATCATGGCCGAAGTCAAGAAGGTGACGCAAATGGAAGACTTCAAGGGGTATATAAGCGACTTGGGAGGCCCTAGCGCTAACATGTACGGCATGCATGGGCATGATTTGGAACGGTGCTCTAAATGCACACGTCCGTCATGCCTCCACCCCAAGCCTTGCAGTAACCTCAATAACGACCACAGCAAGTTGCTCGACATCTATCACAGCGTTGACGCCTTGCCGCAAGTGAAGAAGTCATTCATAGGCAGTGGCGTTAGGTATGACTTGTCTATGCACAAGAGCGGAAACCCCGAGGTAGATAAGATCAATGCACAATACAACGAAGAGCTAATACGCTTCCATGTGTCAGGACGACTCAAAGTTGCCCCAGAGCACACCAGCGACGAAGTGCTGAATGTGATGCGTAAGCCTTCATTTGAACTGTTCCGCAGGTTCAAAGCGATATTTGACAAGGTGAACGGCAAGTACGGGCTGAAACAACAGCTTATACCCTATTTCATCTCGTCACATCCCGGATGCCAAGAATGCGACATGGCCGAACTTGCCGTGCTCACGCGCGAACTTGATTTCCATTTAGAGCAAGTTCAAGACTTCACCCCCACTCCCATGACAGTCTCAACCGAAGCGTTCTACACCGGCCTGCACCCTTACACGCTTCAACCCATTTTTTCAGCCCGTAATAAAGAAGAGAAACTGGCGCAACGCCGTTACTTCTTCTGGTATGATAGCAAATACAAGCGTGAAATACTGCAAGCACTACGCCGCATGCGCCGCCAAGACCTCATCAAGCGACTTTATCCCAAAGGATAAACATTATTAATCAAAACAATTAACCGAGATTACATTATGGTACAACCCGATTTCTGGCTTCAAGTAAAAAATGAATATGTAGAAGAGAATTTTGAACAACTACTACATTATCTGCATTACTTCAACTTGAATTTAAGCCCTGACGATTTGAGCTTTAAGACTTCAAGTGAAGCGCTGCATAATGTAGCCGACAAATATTTAAGCCTCATCGACAAGGGAAACATCTGTGTCGATGTGCTACAAATGTGGGAAGACCCCGATAAAGTGATACGCATGATCGCGGCACACCTTCTCACATCGCACAAAAGAGGCATTAATGACACTAATACATTAGCGAGATTGGCTCATGTTTTGATACTAATAGAACACAATGACAAGGTTGTAGTAAGACTTCAAGAAATTATTGTCAACTGCATGGTTAACAAACGAATTGGCGACTATAATTTTACATGGACTAATCTGGAGCCAGAGACGTGGTATAGACAACAATTTGTACAAATGCTATGTGGAACCACATTTGAAAATGATGCTGATAATAATATTTATTTCTATGAGAAAAACGGACTAGTAATTTATGACTGCAACAAACTCAATCTCTCACACATCAACAAATCACAATACCAGAAACAAAACCAGCAAAACAAATGGTCCGTTTGCCCGACGATACAGATAACTGGCGACAAGAAGCATATATCCGCTGACTATGATAATATCAAAGACGCCATCGAATCTCGAAAGTTCCTGGCAAGCGCATGCTCTAATTTCTCTCCGTCGCCCAAGACTGTTATCAAAGAATATCAGCCCGATAGTTGGATAACCGTACAGATTGTTGACAAAACATCATTCAACATGACGTTAGAAACCATTCAACCCGAATATGAAAAGATAAGATGCACCATTGGTTTTGACCATCAGCAATACAAATTTACCAGAGATTTCTTTTTCAATGCTTTTGAAAAAGGAGAGCAGATAACTGTTTTATATACAGGTAATCAGGAAGATCCTTTTGATCTTGATGGCAGCTTTGCCCAAAACTACCAAGACTTAGCCGAAGACAGCCTGCAAACCCGCACTTATGCTGTGTATGATAGCAATTATGCCGTGGGCAACGGCTTTGTGGGCACTCGATGGATTACTGAAAAAGGAATCATAGTGAGCATCAAGGATCCTATAACCGATGATGCGCAAAACGCAATCGACAATCATCTGCCCTTAAAAATTGAAGTGGCAGAATCACGCATGTCTAACGACAAATTTGTCACTAACGGGCATTTCCTGCAAGAATATGATAGCGAAGTGAAACAATTTGACCCCAATTTTGTCGAGAAAGCCCATAAAAGCCTGATAAGGGATTTCGTGAATCAAACAGAAACCATTGAGGTAAAACAATCTGACATAAAAAAAGACATGGCTATTGACGCGCAATATATCACAATGCTGTCGCATGCTATATATTATTCGTCAGCTCATGCAACTACAACGCTAGAACGATATGCACATATCACTGCAGCGCAAATGCTTGCCACTATGGCAAACAATACTTTTGACAAATTAGTTATTGAGCATGAAGCGTCGTATTTAGAAAACTTAATAAAATTCGCTCAAAACGAAGACAACGGATTCCTCTCGCTCACACATCCCGCCGAGTTGGACGGACTTGGATTTGTGACACAAAAAGAATCAATTATCGATAAACTCACCCAATACAAGCAATCAACACCCGAGACTATGCTCGCAATGTCATTTGAAAATGACCTAGATGTGGTATCTGATTTGGTTGACGCGTCCAATACCTTGCAGTCCAAGAATATAAGCATACATGAACTGAATCGCATTAAGAAAACGATTGCTACTAAACTCAAGGTAGATGACATGTTTGTCACACCCAACGACAAGCACACTTATTACGGTGAAGAGAGCGACACTCTCGAGTTCAAGTCATCAATAGTGTTCCCGCCAAAGAACATAGCAATACCCGAGGGTTTCCAACCTCACGATGTGCAAATATGGGAGATATTGAAGCCCATTTGCGGTTTCCTGAACTCAACCTCTGGTGGCGAACTGCTCATAGGAGTGACCGATGACGGATATCCAAAATCATTAAATGACGACCTTGATTATCTTTTCTCACAACATCTTATCAGCGAAAAGACGATGGACAAACTTCGCCTCTACCTGATGTATAAACTTGACAAAGCATTCTGCGATGACACTGGTTCTATCAAAGGAAATGACATCACTGCTACTCGCATCAATTATCTGATAGAGAACAATGATGATGGCATAAGCATCTTGCGTGTTCAAGTAAAGCCCTATGAATACGGTACAGTCAAGTTTATAGACCGACCACAGTTTGTCGCTCGCAGTTATGTGAGAAAAAGCGGATCAACGATCAAAATGTCCGACGAAATAAAGCGTGAGATTTTTGAGAAAAAGGTGAACACCCCCAATGGCACCGAGAACGAAAAAATTATCCGACTCCAACAGGCAATCAAGGAGAGTAAAACCGTGATTCTGAAACAATATAGCTCGTCGAGAGGAACACGAGACCGCAGGGTTGAGCCTTATGAATTGAGACTTAACAGGAATGCTGTGATATGTGTTGATGTAACCGAAGCCAAAAAGGCAAAGGTAAAGGAATTTTTGATCTCGCGATGCAGCGAAATAATTGTCCAAAATAACAAGTGGACTAATGTTAAGAAGCACAAACATAATCTTGAAATAGACATATTCGGATTCTTGGCCGATGCCAACACCAGCGACAAGACTTTTGATATTGAAATGAAAATGACGGACTATGCCGCTAACCTGTTGAAAGAGAAATATCTCACAATGGAACAATATGAATGCATAAAAAGGGATAAAAATGCAACCGATTTTCCGTGCACATTGAGCGTCACAGTGTTCAACCTTGCAGGTCCGGCGCAATTCTTCATTGGCCTTGCCGAACATATCAGAATTGTCAAAGGTGACAAACTGAAAGAATATATAAAAGATTACGTGAACTCTAATCTTACCGACATCTAAAAACACAGGTTTATTCCCTGCACCTCAATTATATTATAAATTTCTTTTGTAATTCAAGTAAAAGAATTAATTTTGTAAAGTAATAAAATAATAATAGAATATGAATTCATTAATTAAAGCAACTGTTATGGCATCAGTAGTAGCATTGCTGTCATCGGCAGGATGTAACGAAAACAACGACGCTGGCAATCAAGCTAGCGGCGAGAATGTTCAAAAACAAGAGTTTACGCCCGAAGTACTCAATCAATTCGGCAGAGTAAGCGGTGCGCAAGTATCGCCCGACGGAAAGAAGGTTCTCTTCGCCGTAAACCAAATTGACATTGAAGCCAACAAAGGAAACAACGACCTGTGGGTGATGGACATTGATGGCCAGAACGCCAAGCAAATCACCGAAACTCCCCGCAGCGAGGGTAACGCAGTGTGGATTGACGGAGGCAATAAAATCGCATTCACTTACTGCGAAGACAAGGAAGGCGCAGTGACACAAGTGTGGGTGATGAATGCCGACGGCAGCGGACGCAAGTGCGTTTCGTCAATGGAAAAAGATGTTGAAGGTTTCACTTTCTCTCCTGACGAAAAGAAGATTGTGATTGTTTCAACCGTTAAGTATGGTAAAGACATCACCGATCATCATCCCGACATGGACAAGAGCAATGCACGCATCATTGACGACCTGATGTATCGTCACTGGAATGAGTGGACAGCCGAGATTCCTCACCCCTTCGTCGGCACTTTCGACGGTTCCAAAGTAAGCGATGTAAAGGATGTACTTGAAGGAACACAATTCGAGTCACCCATGCGTCCCTGGGGCGGAGTTGAACAACTTGCCTGGACCCCCGACAGCAAGAAACTCATATATGTGTGCCGCAAGAAAGTGGGCAAGGAATATGCACTGTCAACTAATAGCGACCTCTATGTATATGATACCGAGGCAAATAAGACAACCGACAACCTCACCGAGGGAATGATGGGCTACGACAACAATCCCGTCGTTTCCAAGAGCGGAAAGATTGCTTGGCTGTCAATGGAACATGATGGTTATGAGGCCGACAAGAACCGCATTTTCATGATGGATAAACTGGGAGGCGAAAAGGTTGATCTCACGGCTAACTGGGATTACTCTGTTGACGCAATCGCTTGGTCGCCCGACGAGAAATTCATCTACTTCATCTGTCCGTTCCAGGGCACATGCCCCATCTTCCGCATGGATGTTGCAACACAGAAGGTTGACACCATCGCAGCAGGTCAATATGACTACGACGGCATCAACTTTGCCGACAACAACACGCTTGTGACCATGCGTCACTCGTTCCTTGCTCCCAACGAAGTGTTTGCTTTCCAGGTGGGACAAGAACCCAAGCAGCTGACCAATGTCAACACCCAACTGCTTGCTTCGCTCGACGAGGTTAAGTGCGAGAAAGTCATCGTCAAGGCTACCGACGGCAAGGACATCACCACTTGGGTGCTCCTGCCTCCTGGATTTGACAAGAACAAGAAATATCCGTCTATTTTCTTCTGCGAAGGCGGTCCCCAGTCACCTGTGAGCCAATTCTGGAGTTATCGCTGGAACCTCCGCATCATGGCAAACCACGGTTATGTAGTCATTGCTCCCAACCGTCGCGGTCTTCCCGGTTTCGGCACAGAGTGGAATGCACAGATTTCGGGCGACTACGCAGGACAATGCATGAAGGACTACCTCAGCGTTACCGACTATATGAAGGAGCAACCCTACATCGACGGCGACCACATGGGTTGCGTCGGCGCAAGCTTCGGCGGCTATTCAGTTTACTGGCTTGCTGGCAATCACAACAAACGCTATGCTTGCTTCCTTTCGCACGCAGGTATTTTCGACTTGCGAGCACAATATCTCGAAACCGAAGAGATGTGGTTCGTCAACTGGGACCTCGGCGGCGCGCCTTGGGAGAAAGATAATGCTGTGGCTCAAAAATCATTCAGCCAAGCAGACCCCAAGAACTATGTGCAGAACTGGGACACCCCCATCATGGTCACAACAGGCGAGAACGACTTCCGCATCGCTTACACGCAGACCATGCAAGCATTCAATGCAGCAAAACTCATGGGAGTTCCCACCCACATGGTGCTCTATCCCGACGAATGCCACTGGGTTACAAAACCCCAAAACTCAATCGTATGGCAGCGTGAGTTCTTCAAGTGGATGGACAAATGGCTAATGCCTGACAAGAAGGAAAACAAGGAAACTAAAGAAGACAAAACCGAAAAATAACTAATAGTTGTAGGGGATAGACCGTCTATCCCCTACTCTTTTCAATAAACCTTTCATAAACCAATTAACTACTACAAAATGAAAAAGATTACTTTACTACTGCTCAGTGCAGTCATTGCTTTCCAAGCAAGTGCATGGAAACCAATCTTTGTGGGACACCGCGGTTGCAACAAGGGTGTAGAGAACACAGTAGAAGCCTATCGCAACGGTGTAGATGTTTACCATTATGCTGGTCTTGAATGTGACGTGCGTGTCACTATCGACGGCCAGTATGTGATCAGCCATGACGAGACAACTAACCGTGTGGGCGGAAACCTCACTGTTGCAAATGCGACATTGGAACAACTCAAAGCAGAGACTTACTCGCAAACACGCAGCGGTGTAACATATTCTGGCACAATGTGCACCATCGCCGAGTATCTCGACGTGTGCAACGAAAAGGGCGTATTCCCCGTTATCGAACTCAAATGGACCACTGGCATCAACAATAACGACATGAGCAAATTCCCCGGTCTTGCAGCACTTATTGAGGAAAAAGGACTCACCGATAAAGCAGTGATTCTCACTTCAATGAAAAACTCACTTGAGTATGTGCGCACCAACTACCCCAAATTGCAATGCCAATTCTTGTGTAATGCCAACTGGGCAAGCAACTTCGACTGGATTGTAAAGTGGAAACTCATCCCCAGCATTGAAGCTGGATGTTTTGACAAATACACAGTAAAGAAATTCCACGACGCCGGACTTCCTGTTGCCATGTGGACCGTTGATTCTAAAGCCAACTACCAAGCTTACGGCGAAATGGGTGTTTACATGATGACATGCAATTCTCTAGTCCCCAACGATATGCCCGACCTCAAAGACATTGATTGGGAATCAATCGTTGAACCGCTCGATGCCCTCAAGGTTACAGTTGAGCCTATTTTCGAATACACAATGGCAAACAACAACCTTCCCGCTAATTTCCCGTCAGGCGTTGCTGGTGCTTCAAAATACGCATCGGCGCAACAGGCAGCAATCACCTCTGACGGACTTTGCTATGCCAACAATTACACTACTAGCCAACTCATACTTATCACTCCCGAAGGCACTATTGCAGAACTCCCCGGCACCACAAGCCACGGCATCTGCTTTGACGACGCCGAGAACCTAATCCAGCGCAACGACGGTGTGACAAAGAATCCCGGCACTCTTCTTGTATATCCTGGTTGTGACCTCACTTCTACCCCTATCGAAATCAAATTCACAACTCCCGAGCAAGGACAGACCAACTTCATCACTGCAAGCGGTGACATCATGTCAACAGAGGGCGGTTATGTGTATTTGTTCCAGAATGCACTCACCTATGTTACTGTAATCTATATCGCAGAGGGCAAAGTAGTTGACGTCACAAAGACTAGCGGAGTGTCTTTTGCAAGTTCTACTGCCGGCATGATATTCCCTATTGACGGAACACCCAGCAAGTTTATCTACCAAGTGCGTAACCAGGGCTACAACCTGTTCAATGGCGAGGACAAGGGCAAGTATGTCCCCGGTTCTCTAAATACAACACAGCCCAACAGCAACTCTTCGGTAGGTGGAGCTTACTTTACTCTCGAAGGCCACGAAATGTTCCTTTACACCAGCGGCACAAACTACAACGGCGGTTTCTCTGTGCGCGACATGAGCGCTAATGCGGAACCCATTGCTAATGTCGCTCCGCTGGGTTCTGGTGGTTACAGCGCTAATCCTTCTTGCGGGTCATTCTTCCGCGTAGTACCCGAAGGCAATAGTTCTGTGCTCGTTTACGACTACACAATGGGTAACGGATATGCTTGCTACCGCATTCACACCGAGAACTTCACAGCAGTGAAAGACCTCAACTCAACAGTTTCAAGCATTGACGTCAATACAACAGTAGGCTCTATCAATATTAAAGCTGATAAGGGTATCAACACGGTTAACGTTTTTGACCTTGCAGGCAAACTGGTTTCAACAACTAATGCAACAGGAAACAACGACGTTACTATCAACAGCAGTAATCTTGCTAATGGCATTTACATTGTCAATGTTGACGGTGCTAGCCGCAAAGTGATTATAAAATAATCATTACTCTCAAAATTTGGAGCAATTAAATTTCTCAATTCAAGATATTTTCAGTAAATTTGCATTGTGTAGGAGACCTGAATTTTGTAGGTCATACGCAAAACTAACAAACTGAAAGAATAACTTGATGAAATATTTGAGATTGCCCGATAACCAGTCGCATATTCTTCCATTCTATCTTGCAATGGAGGAATATGCGACTTGCATTATAGGTGAGGACGATCTCTTCTTCATGTGGCAAGTCAACCCCACTGTAATCTTCGGGAGAAACCAGGTAATACAAAACGAAGTCAATCTTGACTATTGCGATGCCAACGGCATAGAATATTATCGCCGCAAGAGCGGAGGAGGTTGCGTGTTTGCCGACATGAACAACATCATGTTCAGTTACATAACTCGAAGCGATAATGTCACACTGACATTCTCCCGCTATACTACGGCGGTCGTTGAGATGCTCAAACTACTAGGACTTAATGCCAGTGACAATTCTCGCAACGACATTATGATTGACGGATGCAAGGTAAGCGGCAACGCATTCTACCACATGCCCGGATTCAGCATAGTGCACGGGACCATGCTTTACGACACCGACCGCCAGCACATGGCAAATGCCATTACCCCTTCCAAACAGAAATTGGAATCAAAAGGAGTGAAAAGCGTGGAAAGCCGCATCACCACCCTATCCCAACACATAGGCCTCAACATAGAGGATTTCAAGAAGCATGTGCGCAGCACCATGTGTGATGGAGAGATTGAAATAAGCGACAATGATGTGCAACAAATTGACAACATCATGCAAGGCTATCTCACACCAGAGTTTATTTTAGGTAACAATCCGCGATGCAACACCACCCGCAAGCAGCACATCGGTGGCGTGGGTGAAATTGAAGTGAGATTTCAACTTGTTCACAACATCATCAACAACATGAACATAACAGGAGACTTTTTCCTGCTTGGCGACATCGACCACCTTGTAGTTGACCGGCTCAATGGCACTCCTTATACACGGCAAGCCATTGAGAATGCAATCAAGCACATCGACATGTCGCAAATCATCATGAACTTGACTAATAAACAATTTATTAACCTTTTATACAACTAAAAGATTTATGGCAGACGAGAAAAAAACATGTCTATATGACAAGCACGTGGCTCTGGGTGCATTAATGAGTCCCTTCGCCGGATTTAACATGCCCATTCAATACAAAGGCATAGTTGAAGAGCATAATGCTGTTCGCAACCAGGTGGGTGTGTTCGACGTTTCACACATGGGCGAAGTTGAGATCACCGGTCCCGAGGCCGAGAAGTTTGTCAACTATATTTTCACAAACGATATCAAGGATGCTCCTCTGGGCAAGATCTACTATGGCATGATGCTTTACCCCGACGGAGGCACTGTGGATGACTTGCTGGTTTATAAGGTTGCCGAAAACGACTTTTTCCTTGTTATCAATGCTGGTAACATCGACAAGGATGTGGCATGGATCAATGAACATGCAGCACAGTTTGACGTGAAAGTTGACCACCAGAGCGACTACTACGGACAGCTCGCAGTTCAAGGTCCCGAGAGTGAAAAGGCTCTTCTCGACATTCTCAGGATTGATGCTACCGACCTCGTGTTTTATACTTTCAAAAAGTTGGAATACGACGGTGAAACAATCATCGTAAGCCGCACAGGTTACACCGGCGAGGATGGCTTTGAAATTTATGCAAGCCACACTGCTATCAACAAGATGTGGGATCTTTTAGTCGAAGCTGGTGTGCAGCCATGCGGACTGGGTTGTCGCGACACTTTACGTTTTGAGGTGGGTCTGCCCCTTTATGGCGACGAACTCACTGCCGAGATCTCTCCCATAATGGCTACTTTGAGCATCTTTGTGAAACTCGACAAGGAAGACTTTATTGGCAAAGAGGCTTGTGCTAAACAGAAGGAAGAAGGCAGTGCCAAGAAACTTGTAGGCCTTGAACTTAAAGACAAAGCTATCGCTCGCCATGGATATGAGGTGATGCAAGGCGACAAGGTAGTGGGCTATATCACCACAGGTTATCGCGGCATCTCTGTAGAAAAGAGTCTTGCTTTTGCACTGGTTGACCGTGAGGCAGGCACTCTGGGCAACGAACTCAATGTGAAGATTCGCAAGAAAGTTTTCCCCGCAGAGGTCGTAAAGAAACGTTTCTACAAAAAAAGTTATAAGAAATAATAACAGATAACGAATTAATAACATCAAAACAAAAATAAGTATTATGAGTAAGATTCTTGAAGGACTCTACTACAGCGAGTCACACGAGTATGTAAAAGTTGAAGGTAACATTGGTTTCATCGGCATCACCGACTATGCTCAGCACGAACTTGGTAACGTTGTCTATGTAGATGTTCCTGAAGTTGACGACGAAGTAACTGCAGGTGAGGAATTCGGAGCAGTGGAAAGCGTGAAGGCAGCAAGCGACCTCATGTCGCCCGTGAGCGGTACTGTTATCGAAGTCAACGAGGCACTCGAGGACGAGCCCGGCCTTGTTAACAAGGATGCTTTCGAAAACTGGATTATCAAAGTTGAGATCAGCGACCTTGGCGAACTTGACAACCTCATGACTGCCGAGGCTTACAAAGCATTCATCGGCGAATAAATTAATTCCTGTACATTGCTTAACTTGAATTAAGTATGAATTACAAATATTTCCCGCACACCGACGAGGACATTAAATCAATGCTCGACAAGTGTGGTCTCAAGAGCCTTGAGGATCTCTATGAAGATATACCTGGCGAACTTGTGCTGCACCGCGACTATGAGTTGCCCGAGGAGATGAGTGAAGTTGAGGTGCGTAAGATGTTTGACGAACTGGGCGAATACAACCAAACGCTTAACTGCTTCATCGGCGCTGGCGTTTACAACCATTACAGCCCTGCTGTAATCAACGCTATATTAAGCCGAAGCGAGTTCCTCACTTCTTACACCCCCTATCAGGCTGAAATCTCACAAGGTACACTCCAGTACATCTTTGAGTACCAGAGCATGATGGCAGCACTTACAGGTATGGAAGTGAGCAATGCGTCAATGTATGACGGCACTACTGCTACCGCCGAAGCCATGATGATGGCAGTCGCCAATGCAAAGAAACGCAACAAGGTGCTCATCAGCGACACGATGAACCCCATCGTCACTCGCGTTGTCGAGACCTATGCCAAATTCCACGGCATCGTCGTAGAGCACATTGCCGCTGTCGATGGTGTCACCTCTCGCGAGGACTTTGAAAACAAGGTTTCACAAGGTGATGTCGCTGGCGTTATTGTAGCTGCACCCAATTTCTACGGCATCGTGGAAGACTACACTGGTTGGGCCGATACTTGCCACGACAACAAAGCTTTGTTCATCATGAACTGCAATGCCAGTGCCCTGGGAGTGATCAAGACTCCGGGCGAATGGGGCGCTGACGTGGCAGTGGGCGATGGCCAGAGCCTTGGCATCCCCATGAACTTTGGCGGTCCTTATGTGGGTTATCTGTGCACTAGCAAGAAACTCATACGCAAGATGCCAGGTCGCATCGTAGGTGCTACCAAGGATATGGACGGCAAACGCACTTTCGTGCTCACATTGCAAGCCCGCGAGCAGCACATACGTCGTGAGAAAGCAACTAGCAATATCTGCTCTAATCAGAGTCTCATGGCACTTTATGTAACCATCTACATGGCTCTCATGGGCAAACAAGGACTTAAAGAAGTAAATGCCTTGAGTTATAGCAACGCTCACTATCTTGCCGACGAGCTGTGTAAACTCGACGATTTCGAACTTGCATATCCAGGCAAGCCGTTCTTGCATGAATTTGCAGTGAAATACAAGGGCGAAAACATCAACGAGTTACTTGACACCATGCTTGATGCTGGCATCCAGTTTGGTCTCAAGATCGATGACCACACTCTGCTTCTCTGCGCAACAGAGACTTTAAGCAAGGATGACATCGACGATGCAGTATGCATTTGTGAAGGATTTCAAAATATTGACAAATAATTTAGGAGGATAATAGACTATGAACAACGTGTATTACGGAAAACTCATATTTGAGTTGTCAAAGGAAGGACGATGTGGATATTCTCTTCCTAAAAACGAATTGGGTCAATACAAACTCGAGGATATGCCTGCACATCTCATGCGTGACGAGGCACCAGCCTTGCCCCAGGTTGACGAACTCACTGTAGTGCGTCATTACACCAACATGAGCAACAACAACTTTGGCGTTGACACAGGTTTCTACCCCTTGGGATCTTGCACAATGAAGTACAACCCCAAGATCAACGAGGAGATGTGCAACCATCATGCTTTTACTGGCCTGCACCCTCTTCAAGATCCTAGCACTGTCCAAGGTGCACTTGAAGTTTACTCTAACCTGCAATACTCTCTTGCTGAAATCTCTGGATTGAGCGAATTCACCCTCACCCCGTTCGCAGGTGCTCACGGCGAGCTCACAGGTCTCATGGTGATGAAGAGTTATCACTTGAGCCGTGGCGATGAAAAGCGCACCAAGGTTATTATCCCCGACAGCGCCCACGGCACAAATCCCGCGAGCGCAGCCGTGTGTGGGTTTAATGTTGTTGTCGTTAAGAGCCGTCCCGACGGCACAGTCGATGTGGAAGACTTGCGTCCTCTGCTTGACGACACTATTGCCGGCATGATGATGACTAATCCCAACACACTTGGTATTTTCGAGCACAACATCGCTGAAATTGCACAACTCGTGCACGAAGCAGGCGGTCTAATGTACTACGACGGAGCAAACCTCAACCCCATGCTGGGTATGTGTCGCCCCGGTGATTTGGGATTTGACATTATGCACATCAACCTCCACAAGACGTTCTCTACTCCCCATGGCGGAGGCGGCCCTGGTTCAGGTCCCGTAGGCGTGCGTGAAGGTCTTGAACAATTCTTGCCCAATCCTCGTGTCGTTGCCGACGAAGAAACAATGTCGTTCAAGGTCGTGAGCAACGACGAGTCTCTTGGTTCGGTTTCAGGTTTCCTTGGCAACTTCGGAGTAATCATGCGTGCTTATGCTTACATCCTTACCCTTGGCAAAGAAAACCTACGTATGGTTGGACCGCTCGCAACACTCAATGCTAATTATATCAAGGAATGTCTCAAAGATTGCTACGAACTTCCCATAGAAGGCGTGTGCAAGCACGAGTTTGTATTTGACGGACTGAAGGATAAATCCACAGAAGTCACTACACTCGACGTAGCCAAACGCCTGCTCGACTATGGCTATCATGCACCCACAATTTATTTCCCGCTTCTTTTCCATCAGGCCCTCATGATTGAGCCCACCGAGAATGAGAGCAAGGAAACACTCGACGGGTTCATTGAAGTCATGAGAACAATAGCTCGTGAAGCAAGCGAAACTCCCGAATTAGTCAAGACAGCACCCCACAACACTCCCGTGCGCCGTCTCGACGACACTCTGGCAGCTCTACATCCCGTTGTGACTTATACAGAATTGGTTGCCGATAACCAATAATATGGCATAAAATTTACTTGGGGCGGAAATCATTGTTTCGCCCCATAATTTTTTTTAGAAAATGAAAAGTGATATTATCATCATAGGTGCAGGACCTGGCGGTTATGAAATGGCCGCCGATGCAGCCCAACAGGGACTACAGGTCACTATTATTGAAAAAAATCACCCTGGCGGAACATGTCTTAACCGTGGTTGCATTCCCACCAAAGCATTATGCCGCAATGCCGAGGTTGTAAACCTGCTCAAAGAAGCGGAACAGTGGGGAGTAAAGGTTGACAACCTTTCACTTGACTATAGCATCGCCCACGCCAGGAAAGATACAGTAGTCACACAGCTGCGCGAAGGCGTAGCTATGCTCATGAAACAACCGGGTATCAATTATGTGACCGGAGAAGCAACTATCATTGATGCACACACGGTCGAAGCAAATGGCGAGAAGTATATTGCCGATAACATAGTGATTGCAACCGGTTCAGCTCCACGAGGTTTGCCCATCGAAGGCGCCGAATTATCTATAACAAGCGACGATGTGCTGGAAATGAGCGAATTACCCAAGAGCCTTTGCATCGTGGGCGGAGGTGTCATCGGCATGGAGTTTGCTGCAATATTCAATAGTTTTGGTGTTGAAGTATCTGTCATTGAATTCTGCAAAGAAATTCTTCCTCCATTTGACAAAGACATTGCAAAACGACTGAAGACAGTGCTCTCCAAACGTGGCATAAACATCATGACTCAGGCAGCAGTTAATGGCATTCACAAAAACGACGAAGGATTGCTCGAAATAACATTTGAGCAGAAAGGAAAATCCAAATCAGTCATTGCCGAGCAAGTTCTGATGTCGGTTGGACGCAAGCCCGTAATTCCCAACGGAGCAGAAGAGGCAGGCATAAAAGTGGGTCGCCGTGGCATCGAAGTCGATTCACACATGATGACATCAGTTAATGGCATCTATGCCATAGGCGATGTCAATGGACTGTGCATGCTGGCTCATGCTGCAACCGCACAAGGATTTAAGGCATTGCATCACATGACGGGCAAGCAAGAAAACATCAATCTTGATATAGTGCCTAGTGCCGTATTCACTACTCCTGAACTATCTATGGTGGGACTCACCGAGGACCAATGCACCGAGCGTGAAATGAATGTAGTGGTAAAAAAATCATTTTTCCGTAGCAATGGCAAAGCTGTATCAATGGGAGAAACCGACGGTTTAGTGAAAATGATAGTTGAAGCCGACTCACGCAAGGTTGTTGGCTGCCACATTTGCGGTCCACACGCTGCCGATTTGATTCAGGAAGTCGTCACGGCAATGCAATGTGAGGCGACAGTTGACACACTTGCTACCGCTATCCACGGCCACCCCACCCTTAGCGAAGTGATCATGGCAACGGCAAAGCAATTCTAGTAAAAAGTAATCCCTTACATTCCTTTTGATTGGATGTAAGGGATTATTCTATCCTACAAATCTAACTGTTACTGATTATTCAAGAAGTGCTCCACATCAAGCGCGGCACGGCATCCAGTACCAGCAGCAGCTATTGCCTGGCGATAACGAGGATTGGCAACATCACCGGCGGCAAATACGCCATTAACACTTGTGGCAGTTGAATCTTTATCAGTGACAATATATCCTTGCTCATCAAGTTCTAATTGTCCCGCAAGAAATGAAGTATTGGGCTTATGGCCTATCGCAAGAAAGAAACCATTGATAGCAATATCACGCACTTGCTCATTTTCAGTTCCTTTATTAATAATGAGATGAGCGCCATCAAGTCCGTCCTCACCAAATAGTCCTGTTGTATTGGCATTGAAAATCAATTCAATGTTCTCACGCTCGGCTACACGTTTCTGCATTGCCGACTGTGCGCGAAGGTGGTCTTTACGCACAATCATATATACCTTACGGCACAAGTTGCTCAAATATGTAGCCTCTTCACATGCAGTGTCGCCACCGCCCACTACGGCAACATCACGCTTGCGATAGAAAAAACCGTCGCATGTAGCACATGCCGAGACACCCTGGCCTGCATACTTATTCTCATCAGGTAGTCCCAAATATCTAGCCGATGCACCAGTTGCGATGATAACGCTATCGGCCTCAACACTGGTTTCGTCGTCTAGCAATGCGACAAATGGACGCTTTGCCAAATCTATTGTCTTCACTGATGCCGATTTAACATCAGCACCCACATTAATTGCCTGCTGACGCATGTTTTGCATCAACTCAAATCCGTCAATTCCCGAAGGGAATCCCGGGAAATTTTCAATCATTGTAGTGGTAGTGAGCTGTCCACCGGGTTGATGTCCCTCGACAAGCAGATTAGAGATACCTGCACGAGACACATAGATTGCAGCTGTATATCCGGCAGGACCTGAACCTATTATCAAACACTTAACTTTCATAACCACATAATTATCTTAAATCTACAACTTGCGTTCCGGCAGGCACCATCGATGCATCATACTGGAATGTTGACTCCGGCACACTGACTTTTGTCTTATAGTTACTCATCGTGATTGTAAACGATGTACCGTCATTCATCTGAAAATTGGCAGAATGAAGTAAGTTTGACCCATTGCTTATATACAGGTAAACTTTCTTAATGTCACTTTTCGACTTGGGTTGAAGCATAATCGCATACTTGTCAGAAACCTGACCAGCCGCCTTCCACATGTTATACCCCTTTTTGAACCCTTGAGCAGCAGCAACAGGATTAGTCATTTGAAGTTCTTGTGGAGTGGGCGTGGTAATATTCACTTCATGAGTTGCTACCGAGTAGATCCATTGGGTATTGCCGTCATACCATGTCTTCACGTCCTTTGAAAGCATTCTAAATTTTTTGCCATTCACAACGACAGTCCCTTTCATGGCACCCTGATCCGATTTCAGCATATAATCAGCAGTGACAGTGCCTTTTAAAGCGTTCACTGCCTTATCAAGCATCTGTTGAGGAGTTTGAGCCGATACACTCATTGACACAAATGCTAACAATATAAATAAAATCTTCTTCATATCATTATGACTAAATAATTGCGATAAAGTTTAAAGAGTAGAAAGCAACCCCTCGGCATCAGCAGGCGAGATCAACACCTTGCGTGGTTTTCCGCCAGTTGCAGGTCCCACAATACCAGCGGCCTCCATCTGATCCATGATACGTCCGGCACGGTTGTAACCTATCTCATAACGGCGTTGCAGTGACGAGGTAGATGCCACATCACCCTGCACAATATATCTCACAGCTTCCTCGAAGAGCGGATCACGGTCTTTCAAGCTAGAAGCATCGCCTCCACCTCCGTTGTTCTCGGTCTCACCCACATATTCGGGCAA
The DNA here is from genome assembly GCF_045598405.1 of Sodaliphilus sp. NCBI lineage: Bacteria > Pseudomonadati > Bacteroidota > Bacteroidia > Bacteroidales > Muribaculaceae > Sodaliphilus > Sodaliphilus sp. Next base: position 7,737 of record NZ_JAZLLZ010000021.1, on the reverse strand, counting down.
GTAGAACGGGTGTTCATGCTCAATGTTGCGGTCGTTTTCCTCTTGTTCACGTATGAAATCGCAAATGTCAACGATTTCCTTTGTGTCAATGAACGGGCATTGCAGACGGGTTGTTTCACCGTTAACCGAGAACAGCATGTCACCACGTCCTATCAAACGATGTGCACCAGGAGCATCAAGAATGATACGGCTATCAGTAGAGCTAGAAACTGCAAAAGCAACGCGGCCAGGGAAGTTAGCCCTAATCAAACCAGTTACAACCTGCACCGACGGACGTTGTGTAGCAATAATCATGTGAATACCCACTGCACGAGCCTTCTGGGCAATGCGAATGATAGGAGTCTCAACCTCCTTGCCAGCAGTCATCATCATGTCGCTGAACTCATCGATGATTGCAACAATGTAGGGCATGTAAGGATATTTCTTATCGCCATGTCCGTCTCTCTCGTTGCGCAATCCTTGGCGCCACTTTGCATTGTAGTCTTCAACGGTGCGAACCTTGACTTCTTCTAACACCTCATAACGATTTTCCATTTCTTGAACAAGGCAGTTAAGCACTTTCACCACCTTATCAGTTTGAGTGACGATAGCACGGTCCTCGTCTTCGGGTTTTGCGAAGAAGTATTTTTCAAGATCAGCATATACACTGAACTCGACTCGCTTGGGGTCAACAAGAACAAACTTCAACTCCGAGGGTCCCTTACTATAAAGAAGCGATGTGATAATAGCATTCAAACCCACAGACTTTCCCTTACCAGTGGCACCTGCGACGAGCAAGTGCGGCATCTTTGTCAAGTCGGCAACAAACACCTCGTTGGTCACTGTGCAACCGAGGCACATGGGCAGTTTGCATTTAGTTTCCTGGAACTTTTTAGAGGCAAGAACTTGACGCATGGGCACCACCTGGGGATCACGGTTAGGAACCTCGATGCCGATAGTTCCACGTCCGGGCATGGGAGCAATAATGCGAATGCCCAGAGCGGCAAGACTCAATGCAATGTCGTCCTCAAGGTTCCTGATTTTAGAAACCTTCACACCGTCTTCAGGAATAATCTCGAATAGTGTGACAGTTGGTCCCACATGAACATCAATATGCTTGATCTGGATACCATAGTGCCCCAGGGTCTCAATAATGCGGTTCTTATTGCTTTCTTGCTCCTCAACATCGACACGGTCAACGCTCATCGTGCGATTCTCAAGAAGGTCGAGTGACGGGAATTTATAATGTATATACTCACCCGTTGGGTCGTTAGGGTTACTCACCTCGCCCGACTCAATACCAGCCATGACAGCAGGCTCCGATGAAGCCTGCACTTGTGGTTGCTCTTGTTTTTTCTTCTCAACCTTTTTCTTTTCAGGTTTCTTGCCCATAAAAGGGAACGAAGTTTTTTCTTCGTCCTCCTGTTTCGAAGTTTTTTCAGGTTGTGATTCTACGGCATATTGACGACGACCAATAACCTCATCAAGCGATTCAACGTTTTGCTCTGCTGCATTTTCGTCCACATCATCTCCGTCAAATTTCTTGCGATTGATCACTTCCTTGGTTTTAGTGTATATCAGCATTATCGTCTTGTAACAAAGCATTCCCCATATCACTAAAAGAATAATATTAACAGCGATCATACCGATATAGCCGATAGCGCCAATGAGCCACTTGTTGGTATAATATCCAAATGCACCGCCCAGGTGGAAGAATGAATAATCAATGCCATAGGTCAAGGCTCCTATTAATATTGAGAATGTGATGGTGCTAAATATACTCATCAGAGTATATGAGAAAAAATGCACTTTTTCATTGCGAAATAATCTTGCTGCTATCACGATGCTCCAAATCACAAGAATCACAGCAGCCACTCCCACGCCATTAGCAATGATGTGGTCGCTTGCCCATGCTCCGACAGCAGCACCCAGATTGCTGATCTGGTCGGGTTGCTGGGCATTTTCTACGATATCATAATTTGACACCATGTTCTGGTCGGCTATGCCTGCTCCGGCAAAGAACGACACAAATGAAATCAACAGGTAAATAGCAAACAAGGCTAGAATAATGCCAAGTACTATGCGTGTGCGTGCACTGCTAAAGAAAACCGAGATGCGATTGATAAAAGTCAATTTGCCTTCCTGGTCGTTCTTTCCACTTCCACTAGGCGCACCTTTACCTTTCTTTGCATTGGTAATGTTAGGATTGTAGGTTTCGTTATTCATATTGGTTATTATTTTATAAAATTCAAATTATTATTCTAGTCTTTCACCCAGAAACTACGAGAGAACACCACAAGCACAGTGAACAGCTCGAGGCGTCCAATCATCATCTCAAAGGCCAGAACCCATTTAGCAAGATCGGGCAAGCATGCAAACTTATCTTCACCACCAGTGAGTTCACCGTATCCAAATCCAATGTTGCTGATAGCCGACATTGAATTAAAGAATGCGTCAAACGCAGGCATACCCAGCACAGTCAGCAATAATGCAACCGCCACAATGATAAGCACATATAATGCCAGGAATGCCAACACTTTGTCGGCAACACTGCGAGGAACCGCTTTTTTGTCAATGCGTACCGAAGTCACTGCATTGGGATTAATTACCTTATATAGTTCATTAAGCACGTTCTTAAACAACACTACAAAACGGTCAAGTTTTGCTCCGCCTGATGTCGAACCAGCCATGCCGCCGAAGAACATCAATATGAGCAACAAGAAAAAGATAAACTGACCATGTTCCTCGTAATCAATAGTTGAAAAACCGGTAGAAGTAATGGCCGAAATCGTGTCAAACACTGAATATAAAACCCGGTCGGACCCGGTGTCGCAAAAGTGCATATATTCCACACGCGCAAAGATAGCAATAGCACCCACGCAGATGACACCTATATACCACCTGAATATCACACTCCTCAACATCGGTTTGAAAGTATGATCCACAAACAAGCCATAAAGTATCGAGAAATTCACGCCGCACAAGAGCATAAACACAATGATGACAATATCGGAATAATAGTCATGCCAGTAAAACAACCCGGCATTCTTTGTAGAGAATCCGCCAGTCGAAACTGTGCTCAACGTGTGACACAATGAGTCAAACCAATCCATGGGTCCAAACAATAGTAATAAAAACATCACTAATGTCATAACTATATAAATCACCCATAAACTCATGGCCGTTTGGTTCACACGAGGGCGGATACGCTCATGGGTTATGCCTGTCACCTCACTGCTGAACAAAGTAACACCACCACGATAATTCAGCATGGGCAGCACAGCAAGCGTGAAGAGAATGATTCCCATACCGCCTATCCACTGACTGAGCGAACGCCAGAACAATATGCCCTTTGGCAATGCTTCTATATCTTTCACCACCGATGCTCCGGTTGTTGTAAAACCCGACATGGTTTCAAAGAACGCATCAGTTATTGTTGTGTGCGTAGATGCTATAAGCAACGGCAACATACCGAAAAACGAGAATACCACCCACACCATTGAAGTGAGAAGGATGCCCTCTCGCTTACGCATGGCCATGTTTCTAGTGCTACGACGCAAACCATAAGTCAATGCAAGACCGGAAACAAGTGTCAAAGCTGCTGTTTTCAAGAATGCGAGCGCAACATCAGTCTCACTATAAATAAATGACACTATTGCAGGCAGTGCTATGAAAACGCTTTCTATCAGAAGAAGCCATCCCAGCACCCTCAGTATCATTAAGTAGTTTATGCTATATGCAATCCCGCTCTTTTTCATCCAAATATCTTTTCTATTTTATGAATACCACCAAGCAAACAGAACACAACCACATGGTCGCCGGCTTCAAACTGCGTGTCACCTGTGACAAGATAACCCTCACCATTACGCACCAGGCCGGCTATGGTGATACCCTGTGCCAGTTTCAAGTCCTTCACTTGGGCACGAGTGACCTTTGATCCAGGTTTCACCACTAGTTCGGCAACCTCTGCATCGGCAAGGGCAAGACTCTTTGCATTATCCACATCGCTATCCAGCATAATTTGGAAAATACGACTTGACGCAAGCAATTTCTTGTTGATAATCAATCCGATATTCAGAGCTTCAGCTTCATTGAAATATCTCAAATTCTCAACCTGGGCTATTGTTTTCTTGATTCCATGTTCCTTGGCCATCATGCAACCCAGGATGTTTGCCTCCGACGTTTCGGTGAGAGCAATAAACACATCATAACTTGCAATACCTTCTTCTTCAAGGAAATCAGAATCTCTGGGGTCGCCATTCACAATCGAGCAGTTAGGATAGCGGTCGGCAAGTTGCTGACAACGTTCTGCATCTGGTTCAAGTATCTTAAACCTGTAACGCGACGGAGCCTGGCTCACTAGCTGTTCTGTTATCTCACCGCCTCCCATCACCAATATGCGATCGACATCGACTGGCGTTTTTCCGCACACTTCCATCACATCGATGATGTGCTCATGTGTAGTAGCAATGTAAGCGATATCGTTTTCCCTGATATAGTCAGATCCACTAGGTATAATCGTCTCGCGATTTCGCTTTATAGCAGAGATGTGCATGATGTGAGACACATCACTCAAATCTTTGAGTTGATTGCCCACCAACGACGAATTTGCCCTAATCTTTACACCAACGACAATCAATTCGCCATCAAACAGTTCAAACCAGTTGCGCACCCATGTGCGTTTCAAGGCACTAGTCATCTCCTGTGCTGCAAGATATTCCGGGTAAATCAAGTGATCGATGCCACGAGACACGAAAAATGCTTTGTTTTCTTTATTAAGATAACTTGAATTGTCAATTCTTGCAACGGTCTTCTTTGCTCCCGCGTTCTTGGCAAGAGAGCATGCAAGAATGTTGCGAGCCTCATAGGGGGTTACAGCAATAAACAGGTCGGCCCTTGAAACACCCACATTATTCAAATCTTCAAACGAAGTCGCACTACCGTAGTAAGTCATGAGGTTATATTCCAGCAAGGAATTAAGACGGCGTTCGTCATTATCCATGATGATAATATCCTGGTTCTCATCACTTAACATTTTAGCCAAGTGTGTTCCCACCTCACCTGCTCCTGCAATAACAATTTTCATCAGTCGCTAATATCTATTTTTCTAAAATTGTTAATATATAGTTATAAATCGATTCGACATCAATGCCACAAATCTTCTGTTGCTGTGGTACTGTGCCTTGATCTATGAACTCATCTTTAATTCCGAGGCGTGTGAGCTCACAGTCGTTTTTACCTTGTGCCATTACCTCGGCAACAGCACTGCCCAAACCACCCATCACAGTGCCATCTTCCACTGTAATGATATGGTGATGTGTCGCAATCATCTCTTTAACGAGTTCTACGTCAAGCGGTTTAAGGTAAACCATGTCGCAATGGCTCACCTTAACATTTTTCTCTGTTTCCAATCGGTCAAGAGCTTTAATCACATTATTGCCTATATGCCCCAGACTCAAAACAGCTACCTTCTCACCGCGACGCAGCACCTTACCTTTACCCACAGTCATTTCTTTCATGGGGCTACACCAATCAACCATCACGCCATTACCACGCGGATACCTGATAGCAAATGGTCCCTTACCGTCGAGCTGTGATGTGTACATGAGGTTGCGCAAGTCATGTTCGTTTATAGGAGCCGACACCACTATGCCAGGAATACAACGCAGATAAGCCAAGTCAAACATGCCATGGTGAGTCACTCCGTCCTCACCCACAAGTCCTCCACGGTCAATGCAGAACGTGACAGGTAGTCCTGCAATAGCCACGTCATGGATGATTTCATCATATCCTCGTTGCAAGAACGAACTATAAATGGCTACAAACGGGCGTTTCCCTTCCTTGGCCAGTCCGCCAGCAAATGTCACAGCATGTCCTTCGCTGATACCCACGTCAAAGGTGCGTTTAGGGTAAACCTTTTGCAACATTGACATTGACGTTCCTCCAGGCATAGCGGCTGTAATGCCCACGATGTTATCATTCTTTTTTGCCAGTTCAACAAGAGTGTGACCGAAAACATCTTGATACTTCAATGGTTTGCCTTCGCCCGATGATTTCACACGTTCACCCGTAAGTTTGTCAAATTTACCTGGGGCATGCCATGTAGTGGGGTCTTTTTCAGCAGCTTTATACCCCTTTCCTTTAATAGTGTGGAGGTGAAGGATTTTAGGACCTTTCATTTCTATGACATCCTTCAATGTCTTCACCATTCTCACCACATCGTGACCGTCAAAAGGACCAAAGTATCTAATATTCAAGCCCTCAAAAATATTTTGTTGGCCTGTGAGCATAGATTTCATTGCATTGTTAAACCTCAGCATTATCCCCTTGCCGCTATCCCCAATCATGCCATGACGACGCATGAATGTATATATCTTATATCGCAGGTTATTATAACGCTTCGATGTCGATAAGTTGGTGATGTAGTTGCTCAATGCACCCACAGGGCGATCAATGGACATGTCATTGTCGTTAAGGATAATAAGCAAGTTATTCTCCTGCATCGCGGCATTGTTTAGGCCCTCAAAAGCAAGACCGCCGCTTATAGAAGCATCGCCTATCACAGCCACAACTTTTCGGTCAACATCCTTGCAAAGTTCGCTCGCAATAGACATACCCAAACCTGCCGATATAGAATTAGATGCATGTCCAGCAATGAAAGTGTCATATTCGCTTTCGTTGGGATTGGGGAACCCGCTCAGCCCGCCCATAGTGCGGTTTTGGCTAAACATGTCACGCCGTCCGGTAATGATCTTGTGAGCATAAGCCTGATGTCCCACGTCCCACACAATGCGGTCATTAGGCGTGTCAAGCACATAATGCAGCGCAACGACAATCTCAACAGCCCCCATACTCGAAGCAAAGTGGCCTGGGTTGGTCGACAACTCATGGATCATGAAATTGCGCAACTCATTGCACACAGCAGGAAGCTGTTCCACACGAAGTTTCTTCAAGTCGGCCGGGCTGTCTATGCCCGACAACAAAGGGAAATTATTTTTTATATAATCCTTTTCGGTCATACTATTACATTTACTTTTAAACACAGGGTAACAAAAAGCAAGCAACAAACTGAATTTCACCAGATTATTAAACTCGCCTATCCATTAAGACAACATGAAACAATGCTTCTATCACGCAAAGGCTAAAAACACCAATCAATGCAGTCTCAAACCGCTCGGACTTTTTGTGCCCTATAATATGCAAATTTACGATTTTTTTTGCAATTATTTGCCTATTTATTCATTAAAGTTATTAACCATTCGCTCTTTTTTGTAACTTTGCAAAAAAGTTATTTTCATGTTTAAGGAATTTTTAATAGTCGGTGCAGGAAGTTTCATGGGAGGAGGGCTACGGTTCCTTGTCTCTAAACTTGCCGCGTCATGCATTTCCTCGTTAATTTTTCCCTACGGCACATTCACGGTCAACATCGTGGGATGCTTGCTCATAGGGATATTGTCAAGCATGCAGTGGACGCACGGAATCATGAACGACAGCACCAAACTCCTAGCCATCACAGGCTTCTGCGGAGGTTTCACCACTTTTTCCACGTTTATCAACGAGAGCGGAATGCTATTGAAAAACGACGGCTTCTTATGGGCCGCTGGTTATATTGTATTTAGCGTGACTATTGGCTTTCTAGCTCTTGTTCTAGGACAATACATAGGCAAACACTTATCATTATGATTGACCAGATTTTAGAATTTAACGAACGGTTTGTCGAGAAACGCGAATACGAAAAGTTTCTTGCTACCAAGTACC
>NZ_JAZLLZ010000020.1:0-7834 GCF_045598405.1 Sodaliphilus sp. | reverse complement strand
AATCAATGGGAAAATCTGACTTAATCTGAAATATAATTCCCTTATTTCTGCTTAATCTGTGGTCTCTTGACAAAAGAACACAAGGACAAAAGAATAATTTTTAGTTGATTTTTAGTCAATTTCAAGCGCAGCGCCCTTTTTTACTGAGGTGATCTGAATAGGTGATGGCGCTACGCTTGAAATAAACTGAAAATAAACATAAAATAAAAAATCTGCGTAATCTGCGAAATCTGCGCAATCTGCGTGAGAAAGCTCACCGAGGTCACAGAGATAATCTGTTTTATCTGTGGTTTCTTGACAAAAGAACATAAGGACAATAGAATAATTTCTTTTAATTATTTAAATTTCTTTCAGTTATAAAAAATCTGTTTTTTTCCTTTTTATACCATTTTAGGAATAAAACCCCTTATCCAATACTCCGTGGGGGAAGTCGGGAAGTTTTGGCAAGTTTTGATGCGGTTGCCTTGACGAAAGACGAAAAAGGGACCATGCGAGTGCTTGGTCCCTTTTTTTACATGAATAAAGTACTGTTGTTATATTGTCTGCTCCACTGGGAGGACCCATGCGCGCAGGCCTAGCTTTGGAGTGGCCTCGTCGAGTGCTTTGAGATGATTCAAGACACGGTCAACCTTCTCGTCGTCGCACATCACAAACATTGCTCCGGCAATCGAAGGCCATGCGTGGCTGCCATAGTGGGGTTCGCCGGTTTTGCTGCCGCGTCCCTGCACCTCTTGCCAAGCAGTGAAGCCGCGACAACCCATGTTATGAAGGTCGTCGACCAACTGCTCATAGTAGGCCTGGTCAAATGCTATAAATATTGCTTTCATATTGATTATCTGTTATATTTTACCTAATATGAATTTACTTCTCACGCACCCAAAGTTCCTTGGGCTGCTGCTTTGCTGCCAGCTTCTGTGCCCACTGCTTGCGCTTGCGGCGTATGCCGTTGAACGCGAAGATGGTGTAGAGCGACGGCACGAAGAGCAGTGTGAGGATTGTAGAGAATGTGAGACCACCGATCACAGCGAGACCCATGGGACGCCACATCTCTGAACCCTCGCCGCTACCCAATGCCATGGGCACCATACCGAGGATAGTAGTGAGCGATGTCATGATCACAGGACGCAGACGTGACTCACCGCCGTCGATAACGGCACGGCGTATGCTCATGCCACGCTCACGGTTGAGCGTGATGTAGTCGATGAGCACGATACCGTTCTTCACCACAATACCGATGAGCATGATACCACCGATCATTGACATCACGTTGAGGCTGGTGCCTGTGACGAACAGAATGAGGATGATACCCGAGAACGCAAACATGATTGAGGTCATGATGATGCCAGGATAAGTGAATGACTCAAACTGTGCAGCAAGCACGATGTAAACCAGGATGATGATGAGGATGCCCAGCATACCCAGGTCGCGGAACGAATCCTGCTGGTCCTCGTAAGAACCGCTCAACTGGATGTTAACGCCCTGCGGGATGTCCATCTTGTCGATTTGGGGCTGTGCCTCCTCGATGATTTCACTCATGGGACGATCCTGGACAACGGTAGATACAGTGATGATGCGCTCACGGTCCTTACGCTCGATGGTGGGAGGAGTGAAACGCTCGACAACAGTACCGACTTCCTTGAGTCGGATGCCTTGTCCGCGGTTGTTGTAGAGCAGGATGTTCTCGATGTCCTCGAGACTCTGGCGGTGCTGCTGGTCATACATCACCTTGATGTCATACTCGTCACCGTCCTCGCGGAAGTAACTTGCGGTGCTACCGTTGATGCGCGAACGCAACGCTGTGGCAGCAGTGCTTGAGTTGAGGCCGTAGATAGCCAGTTTCTCGCGGTCGAAGTCCACCTGGTATTCAGGCTGGTAGTCCGAGCGGCTGATGTTGATGTCGGCAGCACCCTTGATGCCGCTGAGCAGTCGTTTGAGTCGCTGTGCAGTGCTATCGGTCTTCTCGAAGTCATATCCGTAGATCTCGTAGTTGAGTGTTGCCTGTCCGCTCATGCCCTGTCCGCGGCTACCGCCCACGTTGACGAGAGCCTTCTTGAACTCGGGATAGTGCTTGAGGTCTTCACGCATGAGACCGGCGATTTCCACGATGCCGCGGTCACGCTCGCCGGGGTTGACAAGGCGAATGTTCATCGACACGATGTGCGAGCCGTTGCTCTGCATCGACGCAAATGTGTTGTCGCTGCTAGCCTGACCCACGGTGTAGTTGAACACCTTGATTTCGGGGTATTTCTCCTTCCACTCCTTGAACAGGCGTGAAGTCACCTCCTTGGCAACCTCAACTCGTGTGCCGATGGGCAGCTCGAGGGTGACACCAAGGCGGCTGTTATCGCTCACGGGGAAGAACTCGCTACCCACATACTTGGCAAGACCCATAGTCAGGACAAACACAACGAGAGCCGCGATAGTAGTCTTCCAGCGGTGAGTGACGCACACATGGAGCAGGCGTGCATAGACCTTGTCGATCTTGTCGAGCACTCGCTCGATGGGAGCATACACCTTGAGGAAGAACACACTCTGGTTGGCCTTGGTCTGCAAGCGCAGCATGCGGCTACACAACATGGGAGTGAGCGAGAGTGCAGCAGTGGTAGAGATGATCATCATGATGGTAACCATCCAACCGAGCTGACGGAAGAGCACACCGGTCATACCAGTGACCAGAGTGAGCGGGAAGAACACCGCAATGAGGGTGAGAGTAGATGCGACAACCGAAATCGCCACCTCGTTAGTTCCATGCACGGCAGCCTGCTTGGGATCGGCACCACGCTCGATGTGGGTGGTCACGTTCTCGAGCACAACGATCGCATCGTCCACCACCATACCGATAGAAATTGACAGTGATGACAGTGACACGATGTTGAGGGTGTTGCCCGTTGCATAGAGATAGATAAACGAAGCGATGAGCGAAATGGGGATGGTGAGCGTGATGATGACAGTAGCACGCCAGCGTCCCAGGAAGAAGAACACCACGATGACCACGAAGAGCAATGCGTAGAGCACTGTCTCGGCAAGCGATGCGATGGTGTTGCGAATGTTGTCGCTAGTATCGACGATGTAGTCGAGCTTGATGTCGCTGGGCAGACCCTTCTGGATTTCGGGAAGGATTTTCTGAACCTTGTTGGAGATTTCCACCGAGTTGGCACCGCTCTGCTTCTGCACGATAATCATCGCGCCCTGCTTGCCGTCGTTGAAAGCCTCCTGGGCGCGCTCTTCGAGTCGGTCCTCGATGCGAGCCACGTCGCTCAGGTGAACCACGCCGCCTGTGGGCGATACACCCACCACGATGCCAGCCATCTCGCTGGGATCCTTGAACTCGCCCTGCACACGCAGCGCGTAGGTCTCGCTACCGATGTCGAAGTTACCGCCAGGAATATTGCGGTTCTCGGCACCGATGAGTGCAGCGATGCCCTCGACGCTGAGGTTGTAGGCCTCCATGCGCACGGGGTCAAGATAGACGTAGATGGCGCGCTTGGGAGCACCGGCGATTGATACCGAACCCACACCGTCAACACGTGCCAGGGGATTGGCAACGTTCTCATCGAGAATCTTATAGAGACCCGGCATACTCTCGTCGGCCTGCGCCGAGAGGAGCACGATGGGAATCATGTCGGTACTGAACTTGAAGATGACGGGGTTACCAGCATCGTCGGGCAAGAAACTGCGAATCATGTCGAGCTTGTCGCGCACGTTGTTGGTGAGGGCATCGATGTCGTAGCCATACTCAAACTCCAGGGTGATGATAGAGATGTTCTCCTTAGAGTTAGAAGTGATGTGCTTGAGGTGCTCAACCGAGTTGAGCGTGTTCTCGAGCGGACGCGAGAGGTTCTGCTCGATATCCTGCGCGCTTGCACCCTCGTAGGACGTCATGACCATGATGGTATTGGTGTCGATGTCGGGGTACAAGTCGATGGGTAGCTTCTGCAGTGAGAACAGACCGATGATGGACACCGCCACGAAGATGAGGATGACGGTAACCGGTCTTTTCACTGAACTTGAATATAAACTCATAGTATAGTGTGTTGCTTATTTGGTTAATACCACTGTTTTTTGACTTACTTGCTGTTGTCGAGTTTCACCTTAGCGCCATCGCTCAGGCGAGACTGTCCGCTCACTACGACCTGTGCACCATTGGGGAGACCGCTCAAGATCTCATAGCGGTTGCCCAGGCGGCGACCCAGTTCGACCTGTGCAAACTTCACTGTGCCGTTAGTGTTGTAAACATATACATAGCGCACGCCGCTACCGGTCTGCTTCTGCACTGCTTGGTCGGGGACTACGACACTCTGTTGTGAACCGAAGTTGAAGGTAACGCGTGCAAACATGCCCGAGTGAATCTTGTTGCTGGTGTTGGCGATTGTAACCTCAACCTGGAAAGTGCGGCTTGCAGGGTCGATCGAGGGGTGGATGAGGTAAACCTTTCCGGCAAATTCCTCGTCGCCATAGGTGTCGAGCTTAACCACAACGGGCATGTCTTGCTTCACCTTGGGGAAGTCGCTCTCGTTGACGTTGACGATGACCTTGAGGGGCTGCTGCTGCTCGATGACGAGGATGGGCAGTCCGGCAGGGAGGTCGCCGTTGTTGTAATTCTTTTCAGTGACAACGCCGCTCACGGGTGAAGTGAGAACTGTGTTCTCGCCCATGGTGCTGAGCATGCGTTGGCTCGACTGGATGGCGCGTGCTTGTGCATCGTAAGTAGCCTGGAGCTGATCCACAGCCTGCTGTGTGCCGCCGCCTATTTTCACGAGTTCCTTTGCGCGGTCGAGGTCACGCTTTTGGTTGGCAAGCTGAATGCGCTGCTGGTCGATGGAAGCCTGCTGTGTGGCAATGTTCACGTCGTCGAGGACAACAACGCTCTGTCCTGCACGCACGGTGCTGCCCACATCCACGAGGATGCGCTTGATGCGGTTGCCGTTGTTGGAGGCGATGTTGTTGGTCTTGAACGCCTCAACAGTGGCAGTGTACTCGCTGGTGAGTGTCACAGTCTCTTGATAGACCGACTGTACCTTAACCATGGGCAGTTCTTCTTCCTGTCCTTTCTTGTCGTCTTTTCCTGTGCAGGCAGCCAGCATGGTTGCGGCCATAGCCAGGAGCATAAATTGTTTTGTTTTCATTATATAATGTTTTGTTTTGTTATTATCAATATTGATAAGGATTAAAGAGGAAAACCTAAATTTTTAAACTCTTAAACCTTTAAACTCTTAATTAGCATAATTAGAGTTACCGAGCACAAATTCGAGGTCGCTGTCGGCCACGAGATAGTTGTAGATGGCCTGGTAATAGCTGAGTTGAGCATTCATGAGAGCGTCGTCGGTGTCGCGCAGCTCAATGAACGATGCTGCACCTATATTGAAGCTTTGGTTCTTGATTTCGCTAGCCTTAATCGCCTGCTTCACGCCAGCATTGTTGCTCTCGATCTGCTTGATACTCTTGTTGAGGTTATCAATCTGCACTTGCACTTGGGTGTGAAGCGAGCGCTCGAGGTCCTCGCGTCGCCACTTCATCTCGCGCACAGCGATTTCGGCTTGTTTCTGCTTGAAGTAGCGCTGTCCGCCCTGGAACAGAGGAATAGCAAGGGTGAGGCCCACGCTCGACATGGGGTTCCACATGAAGTTCTTGAACGGGCTGCCGTTGCTCATTGAGTTCCACATGTAGTTAGCGCTACCGGTGAGAGTGGGATACCATGATGCCTTCTGCACGTCGAGCGCCTTGTTGAGGTGGTCGGTCTTGAGGTCGAGGGTCTTGAGGTCAGTGTTGAAAACGAGCGATGTGTCGGCGTTGAGCGCATGTTCATACATGGTGCTCTTGAACTCATCGAGCGACTCCTTGGGAGCAATCTCAATGGTAGCGTCCATGCCCATGAGTACCTTGAGTTGCAGCTTGAGTTTCTTGATAGAGTTGTCGGCGTCGAGGATTGAGGGCTCGAGATTGGTCACAGCAACATTAGCGCGTAGCACGTCAAACTCGCTGGCTGTGCCCAGCTCAAACTTCTTCTGGTAGATGGCAGCGTGATTTTGCGCTGTGCTGTGGTTATGCTCGATCACCCTCTTAGTGTCCTGAGCGAGAAGCAACGCATAGTAGGCGTTCTTCACCTTGTTCACGAGTGCCAGCTTGTTGGCGCGCGATGTCTCCAGGTTTTGCAGAATCTCGTTGTCGCTGAGCTTGATGGTCTTCCACAGCGAGGGGACGATGATGGGCACAGTAGCCGAGAAACCTGTGGTGTAGGTGTTCTCACGTCCCATCTTCATGCCTTTAGGCTTCTCATCGCCAGTTGTCTCGCCACCTGTGGCGCCGCCCATAGCCCCCATGGCTCCAGCATCGATGTAGATAGTTTGCAACGCGATGTTGCGTGTGTACTGGCCGCTGAAGCTGATCTCGGGGAACAGCTTGCCCAAAACCTCTTTTTTAGCATAGTCAACGCGCTCGAGTTCCATCTCGTTGATCTTGATGGAGGGGTTGTCGTTGAGCGCAATCTTAATGCAGTCGTCAAGCGACAGGGTCATGACATCCTGTGCCTGCGACCCTAGTGCTACTGCTGCCAGCAGCAAGGTCATAAGTAAATTTCTCTTGAACATAATTTATATACTAGTTTTTGTTTGTGCGTAGTGATTCGATTTGTAGGTCGATATACTCGATACCCTTGATAGTGGCGATGCCACGCAGGAAATTGATAAACGCTACCTCATAGACGGTGAAGCGGTCGAATCCCATGGCATCGATGCCTGGATTCTTGTGCAGCGATTTAATCTGGTTGAGGAAGATGAACGAGGCAATATCGTTGTTGATGCCTGAAATCACAAGCCCTTCGTCCTGAGCGCGCTTGAGCACCTTGCCCATGTGGATGACAAACTGTCGCTCATTGCTGTTGTGACGCTCTATAGCCTCGGGATAGAGGCGTTGCATGTCGTCGATGAACGCTTGCGACCGCTTGTCGAGGTATAGCCTTGTGGTCTTGAATATCTTGAATAGAGCTTCAAAGCAGTTGCTTGCTTCCCTAAATATTTTCTGGGCTTCAAGGTCGTGTTGTGCGTGCTCGACAGCAACACATTCGAGGATGAGCGTCTTCTTGTCGGGGAAGGTCTCGTAGAGTGTGCGCTTGGAGATGCCGCAGGCACGGGCCACCATGTCCATCGTCATCGATGTGGGACCTATGTCCATGAGCAGCTTGTGTGCTCGGTTGATAATTAACTCTCTGTTATCCATAAACAATCTTTATTGCCTACGCTAGCGTCAACGCCAGCGCAAACTTTAAAAAACGTGTGCAGTCTCTCTCAATATTGTGGCTGCAAAATTACTGCCACATGGCAGCGCGGCACTTGTAGAAAATAGACATTTCTGCAAAATGCGATGCAAAATTACCACAAAACTCTAAAAACTGCAAAAGTTTTCAGAGTTTTCTGAACCTATAATATATTAAAAAGGTAATAATGCAAAAACAATAGGAAAAATGGACCAATCGCCCCCACTTGATGGTAACTATTCACAAATGGAACTAAACATGTGTATTATCGTGTATAGAAGATATGGATGGAACGATTTTTCCCCATAACTATACACCAATGCTATTTTTGCGGACTCCCCGCGCGGATCACCCTGATCACACAAGATTTTGTAACGAGAGGCTGAAAGCCGACACGCAGAACGCAGTTCTGCACATAACCCTGTCCTAACTGAGCGCAAGCGAAGGCAGGGCAGGGTAAACGCGATACACTATACTGCGGTTGAAGACCGCAACCTTGCACGTTTTAACCCAGAAAGTCCATTAGGGCAAGAACAAGATTTTAGATTATCATTGTGTCAGGATTTGTGCTATATTGAGCGA
>NZ_JAZLLZ010000019.1:0-9584 GCF_045598405.1 Sodaliphilus sp. | reverse complement strand
TCATCATGGGCGTTGCTCTTATCGCGTGTGCTCTGCTCATCTTGTTGAGTTGACCGAAAATATTTCTGTTATATTGTCAAACCGTAGAAATTATATCTAAATTTCTCAAAATTTAGAGTAATTCTTTGGAAAAACATGCACAAATGTGCTAACTTTGTACCAAAATTCAACAAGACTAGTAGTATCATCATATTTATGGAAGAGAAAAAACTGCATTTCGAGACTCTACAAATACACGCAGGCATGATTAAGGACGAGACCGGTTCTCGTGGCCTGCCCATCTATCCCACAGCGGCTTACCGTTTCAAAACCTGTGACTACGCAGCCCACCTTTTTGAGCTGTCGGAGCCTGGCAACATCTATACACGCCTTCAAAACCCCACCAGCACGGCATTTGAGCAGCGCATCGCTGCCCTTGAAGGCGGTGTGGGCGCGCTGGCTGTTTCTTCGGGCATGAGCGCACAGCTCATTGTCATCACTGCTCTGGCTAGCGCGGGCGACAACATTGTGGCTTCGCCCTACCTCTATGGAGGCACTTTCAACCAGTTCAAGCTCACGTTCAAGAAACTGGGCATCGATTGCCGTCTTGCTCCCAGCGACAAGGCCGAGGACATCGAGCCGCTGGTCGATGAGAAGACCCGCGCCATCTACGTGGAGTCGATGAGCAATCCCTCATGCAACGTGCCCGACCTCGAAGGCCTGGCTGCTGTTGCTCGCAAGCACGACGTGCCATTTGTGGTCGATAACACCTTCGGCGCTGGCGGTTACCTGTGCCGTCCCATAGAGTGGGGCGCCAACATCGTGGTGGAGAGCGCTACCAAGTGGATCAACGGCCACGGCACTGCAATGGGCGGCGTGATCGTTGACGCTGGCACCTACAAGTGGGACAATGGCAAGTTCCCCGAGATTGCAGGTCCCAGCGCCGGTTATCACGGACTTAATATGTATGAGGCATTCGGCAACCAGGCATTCATCGTGAAGTGCCGTGTTGACGGCCTGCGCGACCTGGGCTGCTGCCCGTCATCGTTCGACAGCTACCTCATGGCACTTGGTCTCGAAACTCTGTCACTGCGTGCCGCACATGCTGTGGAATCTACACGCCGCCTTGCCTTGTGGCTCAACGAGCACCCGCTGGTGGAGCACGTGAGCTACGTGGGTCTGCCCGACAACCCCTCGCACGAGAATGCTAAGAAATACTTCCGCCACGGAGGCGGCGCAGTGCTTGCCGTGCAGCTCAAAGGCACCCTCGATACCACGGTCAAGGTGGTGGAAAGCGTGCAGCTGTTCCAGCACATGACCATGATAGGCGACTCGGTGAGCGTGATCACTCACCCTGCCTCTACAACCCACAAGCAACTCAGCGATGAGGAACTGGCAAGCGTGGGCATCACTCCCACACTGCTGCGCCTCTCTCCGGGACTGGAACATGTGGACGACCTCATCGCCGATCTCGAACAAGCATTCAACAAGGCATTGTAAACAAGCAAAAAAGAAAATATTTTCCTATATTTTAATGGCTTTCGCCAAAAAAATGGCTCGCGATAGCGAGCAAAATGACAACACCTTAAATAACTTGATTTTGTGGACACGGTCCACCATTTTCTTGCGAAGCATAAAATCAAAATAAAAATATTTTCTTTTTTTTTACCGGACAACAATATTTTCTTTTCTTAGATATATGGCAATAGAGAAGATACATTTTGACCAACCATTTGAACTGGAGTGTGGTGTCGTGCTGCCGGGCATCACCGTGGCTTACAGCACCTACGGCACCCGCCGGGGCGACAACGTGATATGGGTGTGCCACGCACAGACCGCCAACAGCGATGTGCCCGACTGGTGGGCACACACCGTGGAGACGGGACGTTTCCTCGACCCCGAGAAATACTTCATCGTGTGTGCCAATATTCTGGGTTCGCCCTATGGCACCACCTGCCCCGCGAGTGTCAACCCCGCCACCGGCGAGCCGTGGTATGGCGACTTCCCCATGGTCACCATTCGCGACATGGTGCGCGCCCACATGCTGCTGGCCCAGGCATTAGAGATTGAGCATGTGGAGCTGCTCATAGGCAGTTCGATGGGCGGTTACCAGTGCATGGAGTGGGGCATCATGCAGCCCCAGTTTGCCCGCCGCTTGGGCCTTATCGCCACCTGCGACCGCCAGATGCCCTGGGGCATCGCCTTCGGTGAGTCACAGCGCATGGCTATCCGTGCCGACCAGTCGTGGGGCGAACGCCGTGCCGATGCCGCCTACTGGGGGCTGGCAGCAGCACGCAGTGTGGCTATGCTCAGCTTCCGTGGCCCCGAGGCATTCAACCTCACACAGGACGACCCCGATCGCGACACCAAGCTCGACGAGTTCCGCGTGTGCAGCTACCAGCGTTACAACGGCGAGAAACTGTCCAAGCGATTTGACGCCTACTCTTACGTTACCCTGCTCAACGCCACCGACTCCCACAACGTGGCACGAGGCCGTGGCAGCGTAGCCGAAGCCCTGAGCAAGATCGAAGCTCCCGCCCTAATCGTGGCAATCACCAGCGACATCCTTTTCCCCCCTCATGGCCACGACAACCTCGTGAAGTACATCAAGCGCAACCAGTACCACCTCATCGAGTCAAACTACGGCCACGACGGCTTCCTGGTAGAAAACGAGAAACTCAACGAGTTGGTTGCCACATTCATGGCAACCAACTGACGAAACGCTCGTTTCACTCGCTACGAAACGCGGCGCTAACGCTTGCTACGAAACACTCGCTTCGCTCGTTACGAAACGCTCACGGTGTTCGCTACTAAATGCTTGTTTCACTTGTTACGAGAGCAGGCATGAAAATAATGAATTATGTAATTACACAGTAATTTATGCAACAACGAAATTTCAGAAACTACAAGGTGTGGCAAGATGCTATTAGTCTTGTTTCTGATATATATAGTATAACAAGAACATTTCCTAAGCTCGAAACCTTTGGTTTGACAAATCAAATGAATCGAGCTGCAGTGAGTATTCCCAGCAATATAGCTGAGGGCTCGGCAAAACCAACAGATATTGATTTTGCAAGGTTTTTAGATATTGCTCTGGGCTCTTGTTATGAATTGGAGACCCAAATTGTGATTTCAAATAATTTGGGATATATCCAAGAGGAAAAGTACATAGAAATAACAGAAAAAATAATTAGTATTCAGAAACAATTGACAGCACTTTCTGGAGCAATTAGAAAAAATAAAACCGAGCACTAGCCAGTTATCGTAGCAAGCGTAAGCGGCGCGTTTCGTAGCGAGTGAAACGAGTGTTTCGTAGCGAGCTTCGGCGAGCGTTTCGTTATTTAAAAAAGAATTATGAAAAAATTTAACATAGGATTATTTGGATTTGGCAATGTGGGTCGCGGGCTCTACGACGTGCTGGAGCAGACCCGCCATCCACAGGCATGCATCAAGCGTGTGTGCGTGCGCAACATTAAAAAAGATCGCGGCATTGATGCCGCATTGTTTACCGACTGCGCTGATGACATCTTCGGTGACCCCGACATCAACATGATTGTGGAGCTCATCGACGATGCCCAGGCTTCGCTCACCATCGTGACCCGCGCCCTGCGCGAGCACAAACCCGTGGTGACGGGCAACAAGCACATGCTGGCCCACCACCTCGAGGAACTCGTGGCACTGCAACGCGAGACCGGCACTCCGCTGCTCTACGACGCATCGGCTTGCGGCAGCATCCCCGTCATCCGCAACCTGGAGGAATACTACGACAACGACCTGCTCACATCGGTCAAGGGTATCCTCAACGGCACCTCCAACTTCATTCTCTCGAAAATCTTCAACGAGAACATGACTTATCCTGCCGCGCTCAAACTTGCACAGGACCTGGGATTTGCCGAGGCCAACCCCACCAGCGACATCGAGGGATTTGACTCGCTCTACAAGCTGGTCATCATCACTGTGCACGCCTTTGGCCGCTATGTGCAGCCCAGCGATGTCTTCGTCTATGGCATCTCCACGATGAACGAGGCCGACATACGCTTTGCCAGCGAGAAAGGCCGCCGCATCAAGCTCATAGGCCATGTGGAGAAACTTGATGACAACCGCATGACCATGTGCGTGATGCCGCAGCTGCTGTCGCGCGACAAGTATATATACAGCGTTGAGGACGAGTTCAACGGCGTAGTTATCAAGGGCAAGTACTACGGCAAGCAGTTCATGTTTGGCCGCGGCGCCGGCGGTTATCCCACTGGCTCGGCAGTGTTGAGCGACATCATGGCATGCTCCTACGACTACAAGTATGAGTACAAGAAACTGGGTGCCGACACCGTGCCTGAATATTCGACCGACGTTTACTTCCGCATCTATCTGCGTTATGCCACATCGGCCGACCTGGCGCTGTTCAACTTCAAGACCATCAACGAGAGCTACTCGAGCGACACCACCCACTACGTAGTGGGCGACATCCTACTCTCCGACCTGGTGCGCATCAAGCCCCAGCTCCAAGGCCGCAACCTCTTCATCGCTGCCTATCCCAAAGACTGACCAACCTAAAAAGAAAATGCCAGTGGCGAGATAGGCGTGTAGTAACCGCAGACCTCAACGAGGTCGTTACTTGGGTTAAGAGGGTGTGTCAAAATGCGCTTTGATTTCGCATTTTGACACACCCTCATTTACAGACTGACCAGCAGCGTCCCCAACGGGGTCGCACTTTGTCAGTCTGTAAACATCCACCTATCAAGAGTTAGTGCGACCCCGCAGTGTGCAGGCCGCTTGTTATTTACATTTTCTTTCTTGTAGGGTAAAGGAAAGTGGATTATATCCACTCGAAGTTCTCTTTGCCGGCGGCGGCTTCGAAGTGGTACTTTGCTATGCCCAAATCCATGTGTGTGTAGCCCACAAGGGAGAATCTTCTGGATGCCTTCACGCGGTGGATGCCGTCGGGGCCGGGAGCGATGTACTCGAAATGGAACTTCTGCTGGTTGATGGCAGTGGGGGCGAGTAGGGCAGCGGCAACTCCATCGTTGAACCACGCAGGAGTGGCATCGCTAGCGTTACTCACCTGCGAGGCTGTCTTGCGCTTGACGTTGCGTCCGGGGTCATCGCCATGTCCCAGAGCAATCATGCAGCATAGCTTCTCGCCCGGAGACACCGTGTAGGCTTCCTTGATATTGTTGTAGGTGAGTCCCACCCAGCACGTGTTGAGCCCGAGCGACTGCGCCAGTAGCACCAGTTGCTCGCCGTAGTAACCTATGCGCTCAGAGAGGTCGCCCTCTTTCTTTCCCACCATGGCGAAGTAATTGCTCACGCCACTGAATGTGCCGTAGGCCATCTTGCCCTTGAAGGCTCGTGACTCGTCGGTGACTAACTGTATGTGCAGGTTGCCTGCCTTATTGACCTCATCGATTTTGTCTTGCAGAATTGCGACAAGCGCCTTGTCGATGGGGCGGTCAATGTATTTTCTCACCGACCGGCGAGATTGTATTGCTTCGAGAATAGTCATATTTATTTGTTTTTGCGTGTGGTGTGGTCAAGAATGTAGTTGAGCACGAAGTCATAGTCCTCCTTGCCCACATACACCTGGTTGTAGTTGAATGGTGCGTTGACCTTGATGAGATGCCGGCGCGGGAACGGCTCGACCGATCGCACCGACTTGAAGTCGCTGTGCATCTGCGTGCGGGCGGCAACCCTCATGCCCGACGACACCATTCCAGGCTTGCCAGTGGCAACACCGGCAAGAGCCGTGATGCGGCCTATGAGTTGGGCTTTCTTTACGCCTGGAGGCATCTGCTTGTGCATCACGCCGTTGTCGTCCATCTCAAAGAGGACGACATACTTGCCGCCCACCATGAGGGCATAGACAAAGTAACCCACAACACACAGTGCCATCATGAGCAGGAACATAAAGAAGAATGTGACTGTGACGTCCCACAGGCCTTCCCATGAGGGACCGTCACACAGTTCAATAATAATCAGGAACACCCATATTCCCACAATGACCCAGCCCATGATTTTCATCACCAGCATGAGGACGGTGGGGTTGGTGTATAGGCTCATCTCATAGAGCCAGCGGTACTTACCGTCTCGGCATTGTACTACTCTCTCGCTATGGTCCATATCAATAGGTAGGTATCAATTACATCAATAATAACCCGACACATGTCGGTAGGTTTTTTTCTTTTTCTTTGTGGCCTTGGCAGGTGCAGGCGCGGGCTTGGGAGCAGGTTTTTCAACCTTCTTAGGCGTCTCTTTCTTGGGTTCCTCGGTAACTTCAATCCTGACTAATGTCACTACCTCCTTGAGAGTGAGGGGCATACCTCCTTGGCTATAAGACTTGGTGTAGGTGAGCTTTATGCGGTCGGGACCCAGTTTGTCGAGAGTATAACTATGTCCATCCATTGTGACAAACTCGCCGCCGCCATACTTGTATGTGCCGCTGCCTTTCTGTCCTGAAATGGTATATGTCCCGTCGCTTTTGAACTCTTGGATTTTGCCCTTGATTGGAGCCTCTGGTATTTCGGTGGCTAAAGGTCCAGTCACTTCCACGTCCACGTCCACAATCTTCCATTTGCCCTGAAGCGAGAAGGGCAAGCTAGTATTGGGTTTAGGTGCAGCTCCTTGCCCGTATTTCCCGTCATCTTGATCTGCCTCTTCCTGATCCTCTCTTTCCTCTTCTTCCTGCTCGGCCTTAGCTTCCTCGGCAGCCTTTTTCTCTTTTTCCAGTTTTTCTTGCTCTTCCTTAGCTTTCTTCTCGGCGCGGCGCTTCTTTATGTAATCCTTCCACCATTCAGGGGTTTTCGAGCTAAAACCGTAATCTTCGTCCTGTTCAACGAGTTTCTTGACAACCTCTTGCTCGTTCTTGTTCACTTCGAGATTCTTCTTCTCTCCACTCTTCACTTCCACGTCGTCAATCGTCTGCTTATCACCGTTCTTGTCAAGTGCGGTGACAGTGTATTCGCCAGCGGGAACTTGGATAGCGAGGTCGCCGTTAAATTCTTTTTCCTTGACTGCATAGATGGCGCCAGTCTCCTTGTCGCGTGCAATGATCATGCCGGTGGGCTTGCCGTCCTTGTCGGTGATTTGGATTTGTGCCATGCGCTCTTCGTCGGTGCCCCATGTGAGTTTGGGATCGTTTCTTGCTTCGGCACCTTTCTTCAACATGGTCCACACCACCTGGCCATATTCGACAAACTCGCCGCCTCCCAGTTGCCCGTCGAGCGAAATCTTGGTGTCTTTGCCCAAGTTCACTACCCAGCCCGATGTCTCGTCGGCAACGATAGCCTTCAGTGTGTTCATGTTGTATTCGTCATAATCTTCTTTTGTGACAGTGCCATTGGCGATTTTACGCCCATATTCAACAGAGTTATTTACCTTGTCAAGCACGTCATACACTTGGTCATAGCTCAATACCATACCCTTGATATTCTCGCCCTTGGCCATATTGCCGTAATATACAGTGGTCGAGCCGGCAACGTTGCCCACTACCTTGTTGATGCACTCCACATAGAGCTTCGCACCAGCGGTGATTGCACGGCCAGCCTTGCTGCAGAATTCTTTCTCGGAGAGGATTCCCATGTCGTCGGCGACACTGAGGTAGTTGGTCTTGCCAGGAGAATCTTCTGCAGCTATGAAGGTGTGGTAAACGCGGTTAGCGCGCACGTCATATTTGCCGTCGGCAAAGTTGTTCCACCATGTCTTATAGTCGGTCTCGCCCTGTCTCTCATGTGAGTCCAGCGATTCAAAGAGTTCCCTGCGGTCTTTGTCGCTCAGCTTGGCAGCCACAGTGATAATCTGCTTGCGCGATTCCTTGGCGAGGTCGCTGGTGATGCCGCAAAACTCATAGAATGCCTGAGCAAACAGGAGAATGCCGCCCGTCGTTCCTGCGTGTGCCGGCGGGGCAATCATGTCCATCGCGCTTGACTTGGGTCCCTTGCCGCCAGCGGTGCGTTCGGGTGCCAGAGCCACGACATTTCCTTCTTCGTCGAGCTGCGGGGTGGGGATTTCAAAGACCCCCATATCGTTCAGGCGTTCGTAGGACTGCTTAAACTCGGTGCGGTGTTCCTCGATAGTCGCCATGATGAGGGCATAGTCGCGCCAGTAAGCCATTTTGCGATCTCCGAAGCACACCGTGTCGTTCTCGGTGCATGTAAACTCATTGCTGCACGCATGAATAACGAGCGAACCCATTGCCTGCTGCAGTGAGCCGGCAAAGAAGAAGTTGTCAAGGTCGTTGGTGAAGTCCTCGCTTGTAATATACTCGGCATATTCCGCGTCAATTTCTTTGCTGCTCGAGCACGACGACACAAGGAACAAAGTCGCAACCATTGCAACACACAGTTTGGTGAATGAAAAGATTTTCATAAGTGGCAATTATCCTAAATTCCGCAACCAGTTGTTTCGGTAATACTTATAACGCAATGAGCAACAAGGTGTTGCCCACGGTGCCGCCCTGTTGGGATTTCACTTGGTTCAGTGTTGCGGATTCTGAATCGGTGAAAAACGCCAGCAACATGCAAAACACATGGCGAAGATACGAATTAATTCTGAAAAAATCAACCCTTTCGCCAGAAATTCCAGGGCAACCGCATCAAAACATGCCAAAACTTCCCGACTTCCCCCACGGAGTATTGGATCAGGTTATGGACCTAAAATGATGGTAAAAAGGACAAAAACAGTTTTTTTATAACTGAAAGAAATTAAAATAATTAAAAGAAATTATTCTTTTGTCCTTGTGTTCTTTTGTCAAGAAACCCCAGATTAAACAGATTATCTCTGTGACCTCTGTGCCTCTGTGGGGGAGGTCGCAAACGGAGCTTGCCCTTGCAATCGCAGTTGTCTAGGTGTTTTTTTCGTCTTTCGTCTTTCGTCCTTCGTCTTTCGTATTTCGTGAAAATTTTGTATCTTTGCACAATAAAATACACTAACTATGTCATTAGCCCTGTTGACCAAATTACTGATTTCAATTATTGCCGTGGGATTTACCCCCGGTCCGGCCAACATCTATGCTCTGTCGTGTGGCATGAAGCATGGACGCCGTCATGCTATGGGCATGTGGGCAGGACTTGTGGTAGGATTCTCGCTTGCACTGGTCGCTGTGGGGCTCACCTCCTATCTCGCTGGCAACGCTATGGGGCACTATGTGCAATACATCAAGTATCCCGGTGCGGCCTATATCGCCTGGCTGGGGTGGGGCATCATGCACAAGAGCAAGGGCAATGATGACACGAGCGAGCGTCCCTGCACTTTTGTTGACGGGCTTATCGTGCAACTCACCAACGCTAAGATGATTCTGTTCTCGCTCACCACATTTGGCACCTTTGTATTGCCCATGCCCAATCACACGCTGGCCGACTTTGGCCTCGTGGCGGCATTGCTCTATATCGCTGGCCCCGTGGCAAACCTCACATGGCTCATGGTGGGCATTTGGCTCAGACCTTATTTCGAAACCTACAAGCGCACGCCGTCTATCATCATGGGCGTTGCTCTTATCGCGTGTGCTCTGCTCATCTTGTTGAGTTGACCGAAAATATTTCTGTTATATTGTCAAACCGTAGAAATTATATCTAAATTTCTCAAAATTTAGAGTAATTCTTTGGAAAAACATGCAC